>CAINOO010000248.1 GCA_903851535.1 uncultured Chlorobiaceae bacterium
CTGTGGAAGAAAGAAAAGGAGCGACATCCTGAGCAGCTTTCGGCCAGTCGATGCTCTTTATTTTTTTGGTCAAGGCATTCGACAGCCATGAGGCATCAATCGCGGGGTTCTCTCCTGACCACGGCCCAAACTGGTGCAGGGCATTGGCAAGGTGCGGCAGATTTGGACTGATCTTTTGCTTGCAGTACCAGGTAAAATCAAACCAGTCGCGCCCTTTCAGGTAGGGTCTGCAAAGCAGTGCATGGAGTTTAAGCGCATAGTTGCTGGGCAAATCCTGCGCACAGATTTCAAAATCGAGGGGAAAATCAAGATAGTGCCAACTTGTACCCGTTCCGGCTGGTGGACTGGTATCAATTTCAAGTTTAACCAGAAGTTTACGCTGCTTGTCAGAATCAAAAAACGACAGATCAAGTTGCCGCCCAATGGAATCATTCTTGATCATGGCCTGACGTACAGCCTTGTTCATGTTGCTGCGGTCGCTCAATTCGCAATGCACACCAAACTCTGCCATCGTCTGAGTGAGCGAATCGAAATAGGACGACCAGTGAAATGCCGGATCTGGCACCAAGAGAATAAAATCCAGATCTTCTGAAAAACGCGGTAAACCATGCAGAATTCGAAGAGCGGTGCCGCCCTGAAAGGCTGCTTGTTCAAAGAATCCTGCCCGCCATAGCGCATAGAGCGCAACTTCCTGCAACATCTCCTTGATTGCCTGTTCCTCCTGCACAGCATTGGTGATAGCATATTGTTGCAGACGCCTGCGAAGCAGTTCAATCATCTGGCCACCTCCCGCCGGAGTGACTGAATGCACTCCCTCATGCGTTTGTGGAGATAAACCTGTTGCATAAGTTCCCAGGTTGCCGGGTCAACAGAATCGAACAACTCTTCATCAATCCGCATGAATGCGGCAAGCGTTTTCATGTTAGCCACTTCAAGTTTGCGCATACAGACCATATCAAGCAACGCCCTGAGGGGTTGTGCTACCAATGCCGTTTGACCGGAGAAACTGTGCCGATCGACCGCCTGCAAAAACTGCCCCCGCTGCAACGCCAGAGGAAAAAAGCGATAAAGCCCCAATACCGGATGATTAACCACCAACTGTCGGCGACCTGGTAACACTGAAAGAGTGGTCGGCACCGATTCAGGAATCCAGCCGTGAAAGCTCAGCGCCGTCTCCATTGAAATGTATGAACCAGGTTGCAGGGCTTGGGCCAGTACATAAGGATGGAGCAAACTGTTTTGCATTTTTGGTGCAAGCAGGTACAGACCACGCCGCAGTTGCAGCAGCTCACCATGCTGCATGGCACGATTGACAAGGTTGTAGCGACGCTGGGGAGTGCCCTCCACCAGACGAGCCAACTGAGCCTGCGATACCACCCGGTGCCCGAGACCGGAGTGCATCAACTTTTCTGTGATTGTTTGCATTCATGTATGATGCTTTCATTTTTTGAAAGTTACAAACATTTTTTTAGCGAACAAGAGCCATCAGAATCAGAGTTACCAGCATGGCACCCCTACGAGGCCTATAAGCACAAATATTTCTTACTACTACGCCGAGTGGCAACTCCCACCACCGCAGCAGCAGCCGAGTTTGCCGGTGCGGGCTTTTTCGAGCGACTCTTTTCCCTCTTTCCAGGCAAACCAGGCAATGCCCAGCGACCCGACAGCATCAACGAGACCGATATGAAAAAGTTCATAGAGGATACTGCTGGCAAGCAGCACAACCGAGAGCAAAAGGCAGGTTTTTGTGCAATTTGCATCGGCAATAATTGCATCGGAATGCAGAGCCTTGCCTGCCTTCATTTTGGCGCTCATCAGCCACCACATTGTGGCAATCGACACAAGAGAGACCAGAATTCCGGGAACGGTTGTCGCCGGGTGGCTTCCCTGAAGGAGGTTGAGGAGTGCACCAAGAATCATACCTGCGACAAGGAGGTAAAAGGCCCAGCCGGTAATCCGCAATGCCTGCCGTTCGAACTGGTCACGCGATGCAACCGGGCTTTTGCGCATTCTCAGTACCATGTGCACAATTCCTGCGCCGGAAATCACCTCTACAAGGCTGTCAACACCAAATCCAAGCAACGCAAGGGTATCATCACTGAATCCGAACCAGATGCTGACGACCGCTTCAATAATATTATAGCCGACCGTCAAAAAAGCGAGGGCAAGAGCAAGATTCAGAAGTGACGGTATTGATTGAGCTTTCATAACGAGTATTTATTTCATAAAGAGAGTGTAACCATTGAGGCACAGTAAAAAGATAACCAATTGTTCAACCTCTGCCGTGCACAAAGGAGTCTGCACATTGTACGATGTGCAAAACTTTCATTTTTTGAACGGTACGGTCATTATTTTTCCATAGTCGGCGTTAAAGAGCTTCAAATATCGAAATGATATTTTTCTATAGAAATAAATCAAATATATTATTTCCATAGAAATGATAAACAAAGGGGAATACCCATGCAGCAATCCATAGAGTTTCATCCGGAAAACAGGCAGGCTGTGCTTTCAAAGGCCGTGCGGAACACGGCGCTCTATCTTGGCCTTCCGAACACAAAACTTTCCAGAATTCTCGGACTGAGCCCGGCAACAATCAGCCGTCTTAATTCAGGAACTTTTTTACTATCTGCCGACAGAAAGGAGTGGGAATTTGCTGTGCTGCTGGTCAGGCTCTTCCGCTCGCTGGATTCGATTGTGGGTGGATCATCAGAAGCGGCCAGAGTATGGCTGAACAGCGAAAACAAGGCCCTTTTTGGCCGGAAGCCAGTTGAACTTATTGAAACAACGGAGGGACTTGTTCATGTCGTCACCTATCTGGACGCCAGTCGCGGTATTGTCTGAAGCCCGGGAACAGCAGTGCAAAATATGGAGAGTAGTTGAGGCGCAACATGTAGTATCGACCATGAAAATTGTCGACTCACTTGCTGAACAGGAGTTGCTTGAAGAGATTCTTGAGCAGGGAAAACCCCCAGTGCCAACTGAAACGGCAGGACTGCACTATCTTCTCTCAACGCCATTTCGTTATAAAACCCTCTCCCCCAAAGGCTCACGTTTTCGGGCTCCGGATGATCCCGGTGTTTTTTATGGAGCTGAACGGGTAAAAACTGCTGCGGCTGAAATTGGGTACCATCGCTGGCAATTTCTTCAGGATTCATTGAATCTCGACAGGCTTCCAGCCGCTCAATTCACCGCGTTTTCTGTTCCAGTGAAGGGGAAAATGGTTGATTTGCGACAGGCTCCTTTCAAGAGAGATGCACTCTTCTGGAGAGATCCTGGCAACTACAACGCAACACAAGCGTTTGCAAAAGTTGCTCGGCAAGCATTACTGGCGGCAATTCTCTACCACTCTGTCCGTGACCCTGAGCCTCATTGTTGCACCGCTGTGCTCACCCCCAAAGCATTTACCGCAAAAAATCCTGACAAGTCTATGCAGACACTGACGCTCACCATCCTCCAAAAAGAGGCCATCTGGCAAGGAGAAGGGATTCAACCTTTTGCATTCGATACCACATTCTGGGCTAACCCACTCATATAATCAAGGTATAAAGAGTTGCCAACCCCAACCTCCCGACGTGAAAAATTGCCCTTTGTATCATTTTTCACTACCTTCGCTTAAAAGATAAAGCAGAATAACCTGCGAGGAGAAATTTCCGGTTGTTGAGCCTTGACCCACAAATACCATGAGATTAGCCGTAAATATTGATCATATCGCCACACTGCGCAATGCACGGGGCGAACAGGAGCCTGATCCGGTTGTTGCTGCACTGCTGGCTGAAAAGTGCGGTGCGGCGGGAATTGTCTGCCACCTGCGTGAAGATCGTCGCCATATAAAAGATAATGATCTTGCCCGGCTCCGCCTTGCGGTGACCACAAAGCTTGACCTTGAGATGGCCATGACCGAAGAGCTGCAGCAGATAGCACTGAAGACAAGGCCTGAGCTTATCACCCTTGTACCTGAAAAAAGGGAAGAGCTTACCACCGAAGGGGGGTTCGACATTGCACGCCACTATAACGTTCTGGCAGAATATCTGAAACCTTTCAGCGCAGCAGGAATAGAGGTCAGTCTCTTTATTGAGCCTGAGAAAGAGGCTATTGACCTTGCCGAAAAGGCAGGAGCAAACCTGGTGGAGCTGCACACGGGCCTCTATGCCCTGAAAGAGAGAGGCGAGGAGCAGGCAAAAGAGCTGCAAAGAATCCGTGAGGCCGCCGTCTATGCCAGATCTCTCGGTCTCAAGGTGGTCGCAGGCCACGGGCTTAACTACCTCAACATTGCTCCGTTCAGGGATATCCCGGAGATTGAGGAGGTGAGCATCGGCCATGCTATCATTGCCCGTGCCGTGCTGACAGGCCTTGAAGAGGCGGTCAGGGAGATGCTCCGTATCATTCAATAGAGACACCCATGCCAGCAACTGCCGAAAACCGCATTACCATCGTCCTTGCAACCGCCAACCCCGACAAGGTCAAGGAGCTGCGTCCGCTGCTTGAGAGTATCTCTCCCCTGTTCAATGTCGTTACACTCCATGAGCTTGGCGTGAAGGTAGAGATTGAGGAAACAGAGAAGACTCTGGAGGGAAATGCCCTGCTTAAGGCAAGGGCTATTTTTGCCTTGCTTTCTGAACAGTTCCCTTCTATGATTGCCCTGGCAGACGATACTGGCCTTGAGGTGGATGCGCTGAACGGAGCACCGGGTGTCTTCTCGGCACGATTCGCTCCTGTTGTGAATGGCCTGGCTCCGACCTACAAGGATAACGTGCGGCATCTGCTGCACTGCATGAAGGGCATAACCAACCGTGATGCCCGTTTCAGAACCGTGATTGCACTGAAAGGCACACTGCCTTCCGTTCAGGGTGCTTTTTCTTTTGAACATACTGCCGAAGGGGTGGTTCAGGGCAGCATAACCCTTGAAGAGCTGGGTTGTGAGGGGTTTGGTTATGACCCGCTCTTTATGGTAAAGTCTACAGGAAAAACCTACGCTGAAATGAGCATGACCGAAAAAAACAGGCTCAGTCACCGCGCCCTTGCCGTTCAGCAAGCCGTTTTATATCTTACGAATATACTTCAGCAGAAAAGTATTCTGCCAAACGCCACAAAGCCTTGTTCATGACCCTTTTTGAAGCTATTGTTCTTGGTGTCGTCCAGGGGCTGACGGAGTTCCTTCCAATCAGCAGCACCGCACATTTGAGAGTTATTCCTGCTCTTGCTGGATGGCAGGACCCTGGAGCGGCGTTTACGGCCATCGTACAGATTGGTACACTGGTTGCCGTCCTTTTCTATTTCTGGAAGGATATCTTCATCATCGTCACCGCTGTCATTGAGGGAATCTTGCGGGGTAAACCCCTTGAAAACGTTGACTCCAGAATGGGATGGATGATTGTGGCTGGAACGCTCCCGATTGTCATTTTTGGACTGCTCTTCAAATCAGAGATAGAGACCAGCCTCCGCTCGCTCTACTGGATCAGCGGTGCACTTGTCGGCCTCGCCCTCATCCTCACTCTGGCCGAAACCAAAATACAAAACAGGATCAAAAAGGATATGCCGCTGAAATCAATGGAAGAGATCGGATGGAAAGAGGCTCTGCTGATCGGTCTGGCTCAAAGCATCGCACTTATTCCGGGATCATCACGCTCGGGGGTAACCATAACCGGTGGCCTTTTTTTAAATCTTTCCCGTGAAGCCGCAGCCCGTTTTTCATTCCTGCTTTCACTGCCTTCGGTATTTGCCGCTGCACTCCTGCAGCTCTATGAAACAAGGGCGATCATTGCCGCCTCTCCCGATCATTTGATCAACCTCCTTGCAGCAACCCTTGCCGCGGGTATTGTCGGTTATGCCTCTATCGCTTTTCTTATCAACTACCTGAAAAGACATTCAACGACTATCTTTATTGCCTACAGGCTTGTGGCTGGTGCCGCCATTTTCTACCTCGTGATTACAGGAGTGGTGCAACCATAAAAAATAATTCTCTTTTCTGCAGAAGCAGGCGAAAAATTTTTCTTATATATAAGGCAATCTAAATTAACAGTTAAATAATCCAGCCGTGCCATACAGCTTACCAGGCGTAGGGCATAATGGTTTTGAAAAAGCAGACTTACATATACATACAAAATGTTCAGACGGGATCTTCTCACCGGCAGCAATTGTTGAAAAGGCAGCACTTGTCGGATTGAAGGCCATAAGTATTACTGACCATGATTCTGTTTTAGGTATTGACAAAGCAAAGCCATTAGCCTTAGAAAAAGGCATTGAGCTTATTCCTGGTGTAGAAATGAGCTCGACCTACAAGGGCTATGATATTCATATCCTTGGTTATTTTTTTGATTATCAGCACTCTGAGCTGAAAGAGTATCTTGACCACTGTCGTCACCTGCGCACCGAAAGGGCTGAACGTATGGTGAGCAAACTTGCCAAAATGGGTGTCAAGATCGGTATTGAGCAGATCATCGTCAAGGCGCAGAACGGAAGTGTGGGACGCCCGCATATCGCCGCCGTACTGCAGGACGGAGGCTATGTCAAAAGCTTCAGCGAAGCTTTCAGCAAATATCTCGGTTCACACAGTCCGGCTTATGTAAAAAGCATAGAGACACATCCGGCAGATGTCATAAGGCTCATCAACAAAGCCTCGGGTCTCTCTTTTCTTGCCCATCCGGCGCAGAATGTCCCCGATGAGACACTGAAGCAGTTGATTACCTTCGGACTCGATGGCATTGAAATTGTCCATCCCTCTCACGATGCGTACCGCCAGAATTACTACCGTGAAATTGCCAATGAGTACTTTCTGCTCTTTTCCGGCGGTTCCGACTTTCATGGAATGCGGGAACGCGATGAAGACCTTTTCGGCAAGGTAACCATACCCTGCGAATGGGTAACAAAAATGAAAAGCCGACTTTTACACGCATGAAAACAGAACACTCCACACCCAATACATCTCACTCTACTCTTTTTATGCCATTAACCGTTATAAGAAGCCTCGAAACGAGGCTTGTCCTGCAACTGAAAAATTTTTTTCTCACCATGCAGGAGTTTTTTCTTTTTGCGGTCAGGGCATTCATGGCTTTTCCGAAAATGATCCGCTACTGGAGGGATGTTTTTGATCAGGCCACAATATGCGGTACTGACTCGATTCCCATTGTGCTGGTCAGTGCAATATCTATCGGGGCACTCCTTGCCATTGAGGTAGGAAACCTGCTTGAAGACTTTGGTGCAAAAACAATGCTTGGACGTTCAACCGCTCTTTCGGTGATACGCGAACTCGGGCCGCTTCTGATGGGCCTCATGCTTTCAGCCCGCTTCGGATCGAGAAACGGTGCTGAACTCGGTGCCATGCAGATATCAGAACAG
>CAINOO010000249.1 GCA_903851535.1 uncultured Chlorobiaceae bacterium
GAGAACGCATCGGGCCGCCATCCGAAAATGCAGGCACTTATTCGCAAAGCAGGCGACCAGCTCATCAGACGGCGGTTTGCAACTATCCCTGAACTGACAGCAGGGGTCTACGCCAGTGCTGAAGCAATTGTCAATGCCATTGCGCATCGTGACTACAGTTCCAATGCCTCTGTTCAGGTCATGCTCTTTTCTGACCGGCTTGAAGTGTGGAATCCGGGAAGTTTACCGCCATCGTTGACCATCGAATCTCTGAGGCGCCCTCATGCTTCGGTACCGCACAACCCGCTTATTGCCGAATCACTGTTTCTGACCCGAATCGTTGAGCGTGCCAGGTCAGGCATTCTTGACATGATCGAACTCTGCGCCGCAAGCGGGCTCAGACCACCCGAATTCAGGCAGGATGCCGGTTCGTTTATACAAACGTTATGGCGGCCGGTTCAATCCGGCTCAACAGAAAAGAGCATTGCCGCGCAAGTCACAGTAAGTCATAACATCTTTATAAATAAATCGTTGGAGGAGATTGCCGAGACCTTATCTGTCACTGTCGCGCAAGTCACCGCGCAAGTGATCGCGCAAGTCGAAATACTTCTCGGAGCTGTTATAAACTCAGCCATGTCTCGCGAAGAGTTACAGTCAGTCACAGGGATAAAACACCGGGAACATTTGCGCAAAACCTACCTTGAACCGCTCATAACATCATGATGGATTGAGCGTACCATTCCGGATAAACCAACAAGCCGCCTTCAGAAGTATCGAACAACTGAAAAAGGTAGAACCTGGCTTACAGAAAGAAAGCAATGATATCAGACTATCCCGTTAAATCACCTCGCAAGCTTATAGAGGTTGCGCTTCCGCTGGATGCAATCAATGCGGCTTGTTCCCGTGAGAAATCCATCCGGCATGGGCATCCTTCCACATTGCATCTCTGGTGGGCACGACGACCGCTGGCGGCAGCACGGGCGGTCATATTTGCTCAGCTCGTTAACGACCCAGGTTATCAGCAGGGTGGCGGGTTTAAATACGGGAAGAATAAAAAGGACGCCGCTATCGAACGCAAGCGGTTGTTCAAAATAATCGAAGAGCTTGTTTTATGGGAAAATACCACTAATGAGACTGTATTGGAACGTGCTCGCGTTGAGATTCGCCGTTCATGGCGGGAGGTGTGCGAACTAAACAAAGATCATCCGCAGGCCGCTGAACTGTTCAATCCCGACAAGCTTCCTGCACTCCACGACCCCTTTGCTGGCGGCGGAGCCATTCCCCTTGAAGCACAGCGTTTGGGGCTGGAGGCTTACGCCAGTGACCTCAACCCCGTGGCTGTGCTTATCAACAAGGCGATGATTGAGATTCCGCCCAAGTTCGCTGGACGACCTCCGGTAAGTCTACTGCTAAGCCGCCAAGGCGCAAAGGCGAAGGAATTCGATTTGGAACGGGAATGGCCTGGTGCTACCGGTCTGGCGGAAGATGTGCGCTACTACGGAGCCTGGATGCGCGAGGAGGCGCAGAAGCGCATTGGTCATCTCTATCCGCCGGTGGAAATCACGGAGGAGATGGCGGAAGAACGACCCGACATTAAACCGCTTGTTGGTAAGAAATTGACCGTCATTGCATGGCTATGGGCACGAACGGTCAAGAGCCTCAATCCGGCTTTTTCGCATGTGGATGTGCTGTTGGTTTCATCATTCACGCTTTCGAGAAAGGAAGGGAAACAGGCATATGTTCAGCCAGTTGTTGCTGATGGTGAATACCACTTCATCTTGAAACTCGGCACGCCACCATCGGATTCAGAGAACGGAACCAAGGCAAATGGTCGTGGTGCAAATTTTCGTTGTATTTTATCCAATGCCCCGATTGATGGCCGCTACATCAAGAATCAAGCACAATCCGGTCGAATGGGGCAAAAATTGATGTGTATAGTGGCTGAAGGTTTCAGGGTGCGGATTTATCTTACGCCGACAGTAGAACAGGAAAGCTTCGCAGCTACCGCAGTCCCTGTATGGAAGCCGGAAGTGGAGTTCTTTCAAAAGGCGCTTGGTTTCCGTGTTGGCAACTATGGCCTCACAAAATGGAGCGACCTTTTTACGCCACGACAGTTAGTGACATTGACAACATTTAGTGATCTAGCAGCCTGTCGGACTTTAAATACGCCATAATGTTTTGAAATTTCATCATAAAGCATTATATTACAAACGATTAGGCGCTATTTTTTATCTACAGCTTTTCTGTTACTAATGTTCGATTTTGCCTTATGAGTACCGAC
>CAINOO010000250.1 GCA_903851535.1 uncultured Chlorobiaceae bacterium
TGGTGAATTCAGTTGAATGGCAGTGGTTGATCATGTACATTAGGTCATTGAACACAGTAACCGCAAAACAAGGGCCATGAAAAAGGAAACAATCACGATACTCGGGTGCGGCTGGCTTGGATTGCCGCTTGCACAGAAGCTTGTTGCAGAGGGCTATTCGGTCAAGGGATCGACCACGAGGGAGGAGAAGCTTGAAACGCTTCGTGATGCAGGCATTGAACCCTGGCTTGTACGGCTCGACCCGGAGGTGAACGGCGACGATATTGTTGCTTTTCTGCAAAGTGATATTCTCATTATCAATATCCCGCCTCTGCGGCGCGACGATATTGTGGAGTATCATATTGAGCAGTTTTCATCACTTATCGATGCCCTCGGCCAGTCGCCGGTGCGCTCGGTGCTGCTGGTCAGCTCCACCTCGGTCTATCCGGCGCTCAACCGCGAAGTTACCGAAGAGGACGCGGGAGATCCTGAATCTCTTGCCGGTCAGGCACTTCTCCTTGTTGAGGAGATGCTGATGCAGGAGAGCGGTTTTCAGACTACCGTCTTGCGCTTTGGAGGACTTGTCGGGTATGACCGCAATCCGGCCAAGTATCTTGCCAGTCTGACCGCGATAACGCATCCCGATCAGCCCATGAACCTCATTCACCGTGACGATTGCGTCAAAATCATCTCGGAAATTATCCGTATGGAACAGTGGGGTGAGGTGTTCAATGCGTGCTGCCCGGTTCATCCCCTGAGAAAAGAGTACTACGGCAAAGCTGCGGCAATTGCGGCAATTGAGCCCCTTCCCCTGGTATTTTCCGCTGAACCGGCACCGTTTAAACTGGTAAACAGTGACAAGCTGATCAATGCATTGCACTATTGCTTTCTCCATCCCGATCCGCTTGCGCAACCGGGATAGGGATGGTATTACAGTATGAATTCAAGATCGTACCCTTTGGCCTCTGACTCTGCAATGAACTGCCTGAGACTCTTGAGAAAGGCAAGAAACCCTGCGGGGTCGAGGTGACGAAGGTACGCGACCCCAATGGGCTGATCCTGCCATCCGAGCAGAATCGTCTCCTGTTTTTCCGGGTTTATTGCCGTAATGCATGTCTCAATAATGGTGTTCATCATGGCAAGGCTGCTGTTATGCAGAAACGCCTCGTCCCAACTGTCCAGTCCGTTGTTGCTTTCCGAGAGAAAGGGGAGCTGGTTTAAGGCTTCAGGAAAGCCGTAATGGAAAAATGCGGCATAGTCGGGGGCTCCGATATCCAGGGAGTGGTATATTTTGTATATCTTATCCTCAAGTCGTATACGGTTTATCCGCCCGATACGATAAATTGAAAGGTCGCGGTGTTCGGCATTGTTGTCGTCAATGACGATATAGTGAACATTCATGGCAGTTTCCTGACGGTGGAGAACCTTTAATCCAGCGTGTGAGTTTTCTCTTTTTTATGGAATTGCTGTAAAGTAACTATCTTTATGGAATTTATTTACCATGTGCATATCAGGTGGTGGCGATGGGGTATTCACAACAATTTTACCGATAGAGACCAGAATGGAAGGAAATTTTTCAAACAGAGTACAGGATGTCATTCGTCTCAGCCGGGAGGAAGCTCTCCGGTTGGGTCATGACTATATCGGGACCGAGCATCTTCTTCTTGGCCTCATAAAAGAGGGTGAGGGTATTGGCGCCAGAATACTGAAAAATCTCAAGATAGATCTTTTTGACCTCAAGCTGAAAATTGAGGAAAGCACCCATTCACGGGTGGCTGAATCCCAGATGGGCAATGTTCCCCTGACCAAGCAGGCTGAGAAGGTGCTGAAAATTACCTATCTCGAAGCAAAAATCTGCAAGTCGAATGTTATCGGCACCGAGCATCTCTTGCTCTCGATCATGAAAGGGGACGACAACATCGCAGCCCAGATTCTTGAGCAGTTCGGGGTGACGTATGAGCTTGTTCGCGATGAGCTTATGAGCATCACCAGCAGCAAGGGTGAGTCGGAAGAGCCTCCCATGGAGGGCGCTTACTCCTCGGGAGGCGCAGAACGGCAGCCGAAAAAGCCTGAGCAGAGAAAAGGTGAGCGAACAAAGACGCCCGTGCTCGACAATTTTGGCCGTGACCTCACCCGTCTTGCCCTTGACGACAAGCTTGATCCGATCATCGGTCGCGAAAAAGAGATTGAGCGGGTGGCCCAGGTATTGAGCCGCCGCAAAAAGAACAATCCGGTGCTGATTGGTGAGCCCGGCGTTGGCAAAACCGCCATTGCCGAAGGTCTTGCCCTCAAAATTGTGCAACGCAAGGTGTCGCGGGTATTGTACGACAAGCGGGTTGTTGCCCTCGACCTGGCAGCGCTTGTTGCCGGTACCAAATACCGGGGCCAGTTTGAGGAGCGCATGAAAGCACTCATGAACGAGCTGGAGCGGTCACGCGATGTGATCTTGTTCATCGACGAGCTGCATACCATTGTTGGTGCAGGGGGAGCTTCCGGTTCGCTTGACGCAAGCAATATCTTCAAGCCGGCTCTTGCCCGCGGTGAACTCCAGTGTATCGGAGCCACCACGCTTGATGAATATCGTCAGTTTATAGAAAAAGATGGCGCCCTCGACCGCAGGTTCCAGAAAATCATGGTCGAACCAACTTCGGTTGACGAGACCATCCAGATTCTCAACAACATCAAGTCGAAGTATGAGGTGCACCATCATGTCAACTACTCGGGCGACTCCATCGAAAAGGCGGTTAAGCTCTCCGAGCGCTATATCACCGACCGTTTTTTGCCCGACAAGGCCATTGATGTCATGGATGAAGCGGGCGCAAGGGTGCATTTAAGCAATATCCATGTGCCCCAGGAGATTCTTGAACTTGAAAAATCCATCGAGGAGGTCAAGACAGAGAAGAACCTTGTGGTGAAGATGCAGAATTTCGAAGAGGCGGCAAGGCTTCGCGACAAGGAGAAACATCTTATTGACGCACTTGACCAGGCCAAACAGGAGTGGGAGGAGCGGGCCGCCGAAAGTGTCTACGACGTTACCGAAGCCGATATCACCTCCGTGATTGCCATGATGACCGGCATTCCTGTTGCAAGGGTTGCCCAGTCGGAATCCAAAAAGCTGCTTTCGATGGAGGCTGATTTGACCAAAGAGGTGATTGGTCAGGACGAAGCCATCAAAAAGATTACCAAGGCGATACAGCGCACACGAGCCGGGCTGAAAGATCCGTCACGTCCGATCGGCTCCTTCATTTTTCTTGGGCCCACCGGTGTCGGCAAGACGGAGCTTGCCAAGGCGCTGACCCGCTATATGTTCGACAGCGAAGATGCCCTGATCCGTGCTGATATGAGCGAGTATATGGAGAAGTTCTCCGTCAGTCGCCTTGTTGGTGCGCCTCCCGGCTATGTCGGCTACGAAGAGGGCGGTCAACTGACCGAAAAAGTGCGCCGCAAACCCTATTCGGTCGTTCTTATTGATGAGATCGAAAAAGCGCACCCCGATGTCTTCAATATTTTGCTTCAGGTCCTTGATGAAGGGGTGCTGACTGATGGCATGGGACGAAAAGTTGATTTTCGCAACACCGTTATCATCATGACTTCAAACATCGGTGCCAAAGATATCAAGAATTTTGGAGCAGGTTCCTCTATGGGCTTTTCTGCGCCGGACGATTTGACCGGAAACTACAAGGCGATGAAATCGACCATTGAAGATGCCCTCAAACGGGTCTTCAATCCCGAGTTTCTCAATCGTATAGATGACATCATTGTCTTTCACCCGCTCGAAAAGCAGCATATCTTCAAAATCATCGATATTACTGCCGGCAAGCTCTTCAAGAGGTTGCACGACATGGGTATTGAGGTGCAAATTGATGAAAAAGCCAAGGAGTTTCTTGTCGATAAAGGCTACGACCAGAAATATGGTGCCCGTCCCCTGAAAAGGGCCCTGCAGAAATATGTGGAAGATCCCCTTGCCGAAGAGATGCTCAAAGGGCGCTTTATCGAAGGCAGCACCATCCGCATTGTCCTCGACGAAAAGGAGCATGAACTCACCTTTCTTGATGGAGAGACTCCTGTCATTCAGGATGGGCATGAGGAAGCGCAGGAGAAGGCGTGAAATTCTGACGGATACAATGTGGTCACACGAACAAAAGCCCCTGGTTTCCGGGGGCTTTTGTTGTTATCCTTTTGCTTAGAGTTGCGGAGGGCGCGGATGATCTTTCACCGCAAGAAGCGAGCGTTGCAGCAGCTCTTCGGGGAGTGCATAATCGCTGAGTTTGCCGCTCATGAAGGCATCGTAACCCTGAAGATCCATCAATCCATGGCCCGACCAGTTCATGAGAATAACCTTCTCCTTGCCCTCCTCTTTGGCCTTTTTTGCTTCGCGGATAGTCTGCGCAATGGCATGTGAGGTCTCCGGTGCGGGGATGAACCCTTCGGTATGGGCAAACTGCAGTGCGGCATTATAACACTCCGTCTGGCCAATGGAGTTCGCTTCAATAAGCCCCAGTTGCTTCACATGGCTCACCAGTGGAGCCATGCCGTGATAGCGTAACCCTCCGGCATGAATGGCTGCCGGTATAAAGCCGTGACCAAGGCTGTGCATCGCCAGCAGCGGGGTCATTTTGGCCTCATCGCCGTTATCATAGATATAGGGGCCCCTGGTAAGGGTTGGGCAGGCTTCAGGCTCTGTTGCAATGACCTGAACCTCACGGCCATGAATCTTGTCACAGATAAAGGGAAAACTGATACCGGCAAAGTTTGAGCCTCCGCCGGCACAGCCTATGACGACATCGGGATAAAGGCCAACCTTCTCAAGCTGTTTGCGCGCCTCAAGGCCGATAATGGTCTGGTGCAGCATCACATGGTTCAAAACGCTGCCGAGGGCGTAGCGCGTATCATCACGCTCGACGGCCTGCTCGATAGCCTCACTGATGGCAATGGCAAGGCTTCCGGGAGTATCAGGCGTCTCCTCAAGAATGCGGCGCCCGACAGCGGTTTGCATACTGGGGCTCGAAATACAGTCGGCACCCCAGGTATTCATCATAATCTTGCGGAACGGCTTCTGGTCGAAACTGATACGCACCATAAAAACCTTGCAGTCGATACCGACAAGCTTGCAGCTCATGGCAAGCGCGCTTCCCCACTGGCCGGCACCGGTTTCAGTAATAAGATGCTTGATACCGAAATCCTTGTTGTACCATGCCTGGGGAACTGCGGAATTGGGTTTGTGACTTCCCGCAGGCGATACCCCCTCATTCTTGTAAAAAATCTTTGCTGGGGTTTTGAGTGCCGCTTCAAGCCGCCGTGCACGGTAGAGTGGCGAGGGGCGCCACAGTTTCAGTATGGCCTGCACCTCCTGCGGGATAGTAATCCAGCGCTCGGTGCTCATCTCCTGTTCAATAAGGTTCATCGGAAAA
>CAINOO010000251.1 GCA_903851535.1 uncultured Chlorobiaceae bacterium
AGCGTTTATTATCAGCAAGGCAGGGCGACCGATGGTTAAGGTGATACCATTCGATGCCTCAGTTGGGAATGCCCGGCAGCTTGGTTTTATGGCAGGCGAGATTTCTGTTCCTGAAGATTTTGACCGTATGGGCAGTAGCGAAATCGCCACATTATTTAATGGAAGTGCGTCGTGAATCTGCTGCTTGATGCTCATATTCTGCTCTGGGCAGCCGGGCAACCTGACCGACTGTCGGAGAAATGCAGGAACTTGCTGTTAAACCCATCAAATAATCTGATTTTCAGCGCAGCGAGCTTGTGGGAAATCAGTATCAAATTCAGCTTGGGGCGTTCCGATTTCAATGTTGATCCTGGCCTTTTAAGGCAAATGCTTTTGCGGAATGGTTTTCGTGAACTGTCGGTCAACGGCGAGCATGCAATTGCAGTGAGTATGCTTCCCACCTTGCATAAGGATCCTTTTGACAGGATTCTCATTACTCAAGCTCGCACAGAGGGGATGTTATTGATCACTTCAGATTCTTTAGTAGCAGCTTATGGGGATGGGATCTGGTTGGTTGATTGACTCGCAAGCAAGAGATGACTGTTGGATATAATTATTTCACTCCCGTAAACGTGCATTGCGTACTCGTCTCCCTCCGCAGTTCCATGTTGCGCAGACACCGGTAGCCCTGATAGCTCAGACTGGCCAAAGCAAATGCCCGGCTTTTTTTTTGCGGAGTGGATATGGATATGGGTGAAGGTGTTCAAGCCAACTTCATAACGGTGGATAAAGCCTGTCGCATACTTGTTGTTCTCATCGCTGACAGGCAATAATGGAGACTCATTTTTTTTCTCGCATTGATATAAAAAAGGGTAATTGGCTATATTCCTTGAGAATAAAGGAAAGTTGCGATAACAGGGTCAACCGGTGATTCATGCCCGATATTTTTATCAGCTACGCTCATGAGGATCAGGAGCGTGTCCGCCCCATTGTCAAAGAGCTTGAAAAGCGCGGCTGGCGGGTTTTCTGGGACAAGAAAATACCTGCCGGGCAGCAGTGGCACCTCTATATTGCAAAAGCGCTTACGGCATCGCATTGTGTCATCGTAGTCTGGTCGCGGCATTCAATTCTCTCCGACTCGGTTATTGAGGAGGCGCAAGTGGCAAAAACGAAAGGGCTTCTGGTTCCTCTCCGCCTTGATCCCGTTGAACTGCCGCTTGGCTTTGGACTCATTCAGGCACCTGATCTCTCTGAGTGGAAGAACAACACGCATGATTCGGAGTTCCTGCAACTCATGGATGCGGTTGCATCCAAAATTCCCTTTTCACCACAACCGGTTATAGCCTCACCACCGCTTTCAGAGTTGGTTGATGTTGTTTCAGCGAAGGGAACAACATCAACACTGCAGAAATCATCTGCTTTTAAGCCAAAGCTCCAACCTGAAAAGGTTGAAAAGATAACGCTCCCTTCAAAAAAAGAGATAGGGCAAACAGTGATGACCTTGCTTTCAAAAAAACAGATACAACTGGCAGCGGTTGCTTTTGCTGTTTTCATATTGCTTCTGTTTGTGAATATGGCTTCTATGAACAGTAAACAGGAAAAAGCGTCAGCAAACAAATCTCTCATAGAGCTATCGAAAAAAACAGCTCCGAAAATCGGCGAAGAGTATGGTGGTGGCATTGTTTTTTATGTTGATGCTGCTGGGCATCGCGCTCTTGTTGCTACCAAAGCTGACTTGCCTGGAAAATATTCTTGGGAGGCGGCAAAAAACGCATGTCAGAATTTGGAGGAAAATGGTTACAGCGATTGGTATTTGCCCGGCAGGGATGAGTTGAACAAGCTCTATCAGGCGAAAAGTGCTGTTGGCGGTTTTGCTTCCGGCGTCTACTGGAGTTCTACGGAGCTCGATGCAAACGACGCATGGTACCAGCTTTTCTTCATTGGGTTCCAGTACGACATCAATAAGAACATCGAGTGGCGGGTTCGGGCTGTGCGGGCTTTTACCTATTAAACCATTGAACAATTACTCGCTGGGGGTACAGGGGGCTCTGCCCCCTGTCAAAAAATATTTTGGATTATGACGTTTTACTACGATCTTCCTGTGTATTGTGATATCTGTCGTCTGCTCCCGAAAATCTTTGAGTACACCAGGGATTTTCCGCGAGAGTACCAATACTCGCTTGGCCAGACTCTCAAGCAAGATAGCCTGAGAGTGTACAATTTTGCCATATATGGAGATTGTTGAATGACAATGCAGTTCGACGATTTTCCCTCAAGCTGTTTCCCAGGGATTTATCAGTTTCAGGCCTTCAATTTCTGTAAAATCCTTAATGTTTCGGGTGACAAGTGTCAGGTTTTCGGTTACCGCGATAGCTGCTATTTGGGCATCTTCTGTGCAAACAGGTTTTCCGATGCGTTTTCGATGGGCAACGAGTTCTGCATAAACGATTGCTGCATGTTTGTCAAAAGGAAGGCACCGTTCAGTAAAATCTTCAGAAAACATTTTTTGTGCTGCATTTTCCAGCCGAGTTCGGCGTATACTCTCTGGAAGTAGCGCGATACCCAAAAATATTTCTGCTTTTGTGATTGAAGAGGTAAAACACACGGTATCAACATGTCTATCGAACCACGTCATCACTGTGCTCTCTGGCTGCGTACGCATTAATTCCGACAGGACGTTGGTATCAATCAAAAAAGCGGTCATCATCAATCCTCAACTTGCGGAAGAGTGCGGGGGAACTGACGTGATGGAATAACAATATCTTCAGCATTCAAGCCTTTAAAGTGCTCCTGAATACGTTTGGCAAGATTTCCTGATCCGGGTGTATCGGTTGATTTTTTATGCTTTAAAAATTCAGCGAAATCCAGCACTTCATGACGCATCGGTTCTGGAAGTTCTTGCATCGTTCGGTATATTTTCTCTGTTGTTGTCATTGATTCTCCTTGTGCAAAACGTGGTGAGAGAAAATTTTATACGTCAATCTAACGAATTTTCATGAGTAACGTGCCAGAAATGGAACGCATTTTTCTGAATCTCTCTGGCATATTATGATAGATCTTTTGCAATTTCCAGCCGATATTTCTCATCCTGCGACATCCGTTGCATATTTTTGTTGATCTTTTCCAGCCAAACGATTGTTTCGTCCCATTCGAACTCCTCCGATTGCTTGCTGATAGTATTGACCTCTGTTTCCGCCCACCCCCTCACCCAACCGCCCGGGCAATCTGCTCCGCAAGGCTCAATCCTTGAGCATTCCTCTTTTCACCCATAACAAAGAGCCCCTTGCCCTTGCTCTTGGCGGCCCAGAGTTCACCGATGTTGCGCTTCTCTTTGGTATCGTCGGTGGTGACGCGATCGGCCCCTTTGTATTCGACCACCAGAATTCGTCCGTCGTTGAGTTGGGCGACAAAGTCGGGGTAGAAGCGGTCGGTTGAGGTTGGCAGCCAGAAGGATGATTTTGGACGACCCGAGAGGTTCCGAATCCAGAAGTGTACCTGCGGCAGATGGTCGAGCAGTTGGGCGCAGTCGAACTCTTCGCCCTCGCTTTTCAGCTCGCCGACGGTGCCGAAAAAGTGTTTCTTGAACTGGTAGCGGCCAGTGTAGGCCCATGCGGCAGGATAGGGGAGATTGTCGAAGGAAAATCCGAGAGCGAAACTGGTTTCAATGGAGAGGTCAACACTTTCGGGCGCGAACAGCAGGCTCTGATAGCCACGGGCATAAGCTTGCTGGCGGCAGGTCGCGATTTTTTGTGCGGTCACTTTGGCGAGCTGGAATTTGAAGCGCAGCAAATCGTGCAGGGGTATGTTGCGCTGTTCAACCAGCGAGGCAACCACTTTGCGGCAAAACTCCAGCAGCACGGGCTGGGTGATGTCGATCTTGCGGCACTCTTTTTCAAGCCAGCGTGAGAGGGTCAGCTCTGTCCAGTCGAGCTTGAGGGTGCCGATTTCAAGTTGTCGGCTTTGGTCGAGATGTTTGTAGACCACCTGCTCGCCCTGCACGTCAACCTCC
>CAINOO010000252.1 GCA_903851535.1 uncultured Chlorobiaceae bacterium
ATACAAAATAAGCCAAAGCCTCGGGAAAATGGATGGGTAATTCCGGCTTTGTTATGTCGGATTGCAGGCTTTTTTGTATGTTCCTGCATTCTCTTTTCAGAACAAGCTTATAACTCATGGAGATGACGTGGTGTTCATGATGAGTGAACAGGTGGTTGAAGCTTTCATCTTGTAATTTTTGTGGCACAGAATCCATAACTTATTATAAAACATGGTACTGCTATGATTATCAAGCAATTGTCGGTATTTCTCGAAAACAGGACAGGACGGCTGACAGAGCTGACCGGTATCCTTGCCGCCAACGACATCAACATCTCGGCATTCAGCATTGCCGATACGGCCGACTACGGCATTTTGCGCATGATTGTCGGACGACCTGAACCTGCTGCCGAGATATTGCGCAAGGCGGGGTTTGCCGTCAAAGTCACCGAGGTTGTCGGGATGATTATCCCCCACCGACCTGGCGGCCTGCATAAGGCACTGCAAATCATCTCGGATAACAACGTCGCCATCGACTACATGTACGCTTTCGCGTCAGGAGAGTGCAAGGCGACGGTGGTGATCAGGGCGGAATCGCTGCCGAAACTTATCGACGTCTTGCAGGAGCATAAAATGGAGTTGCTGCAGGAAGGGGATGTCTATCAGGTTTAACGGGGAAAAAATGCCAAGGTTTTCAAAAGCTGTATCGTCACTTCGTTCGTCGGAAATCAGGGATCTCATGACCCTTGCGTCACGACCGGATATCATCTCTTTTGCTGGGGGAATGCCCGGCAATGAACTTTTTCCCGTCGAGGAGGTTGAAGAGTTGTTCCGCGGGCTCGACCTGAAAAAGAAACAGGCGGCCTTTCAGTACGGCCCAACACCCGGCCTCCCCTCACTGCTTGAGTCGCTTGCAGGATTCCTTGAAACAAAGGGATTGCCGGTAGAAACAAACCGGCTGCTCATCACCACCGGCTCCCAGCAGGGTCTTAACCTGTTGGCCAAGGCCTTTATTGACCCGGGGGAGCCTGTGCTTGTCGAAAACCCCTGCTTTATCGGGGCGCTCTCGGCATTCCGCGCCAGTGAGGCGGAACTGAGAGGGGTACCGGTTGACTGTGACGGAATTGCAATGGAGGCGCTGCAGCAGGAGATCGACAGAAAAGAGAAGGCAAAATTTCTCTATATCACCCCCTATTTCCACAATCCGGCAGGGCTGCTCTACACGACCGAACGCAAGAAGCAGCTCATTGATGCGCTTCAGGGCAGGAATATTCCGCTCATTGAAGATGATGCCTACGGTGACCTCTATTTTTATGAAGAGGACCGCCCGCGCCTCATGCCGATAAAAGCCATCAATCCGGAAGAAATCAACGTCTGCTATACCGGCTCTTTCTCCAAGATTCTCGGCCCCGGCCTGCGGCTTGGCTGGATGCTGGTACCCGAGACGATTTATCAGAAATGTGAACTTATCAAGCAGTCAGCCGATGCCTGCTCACCAAGCTTCACCCAGGTCCTTGCCGATGCCTTCATCCGTTCCGGCCAAATCTACAGTTACATCGCAAAGGTACGGCAAGAGTACAAAAGAAGGGCCGACGCAATGGTTACCGCCCTCAGGGAATATATGCCGGATTACGTACAGTGGAACGAACCACGAGGCGGTTTTTATATCTGGCTCACGCTTCCGAATGAGGCCGATGCAACCAAAATCATGATGCTCGCCGTTGAAGGAGGAGCCGTATTTGTGGCTGGTAAAACGTTTGATCCCGCAGGAAAACGCAACAACTCCCTGCGTCTCTCCTACTGCAACAACTCCCCGGAACAGATCGCCGAGGGCATTCCGATTGTGGCCGCCGCCATACGGAAGCACTGCGGGTAAACCAACGTGAAAAAGCCATATAGCTACGCTTTTCACGCTAAAAACGCGCGAATAGATAAGCATTGGTGACCATATCGCAACCAGCCTGTCTCCAATTTCTTCAGTGGAAAAAAAATTAACAATTGCTCTATAAAAGAAATATGTTCATATTACTTTTAAATGCACGTTAAAACGCACAAAACCAGTTAGCAAAGCACGAAAGATGCTTGAGACTGCTGCATCACAAGCGGCTCACGCAGCACACCAGTACTCTCCGGAATATTTTCCCGGTTCAGAAAAAAGACTACGGACAATAGTCCGCCAGCAAGAATTACGGAATAACCACGACATATCATAGGGAAGACTCTCCTGAATAAGGGAACGAGCATCGGTCAGACCTTGTCGTGCGCAGTTTGAGTATGCGCATGTTGACCGATTGAGCGGAACGGAGAGGGTGAAAAGTTTACTAACCGCTGTTACTTTAAAACATTATCCCAAGCTGAAAGGAGGTGATGATTAAAACACGCCATGTCGATTACAAAAATAATTTTTTTCACAACTGCATGACGGGAACCAGGGGATAGCCCGGGTTCTCTCACAAAACACAGGAGAAGACATTATGACTGTAAAACATGATTCAAGACCAGAAGCGAACCGGATTTGCAATCTGTTACCCTCCCGTCACGATACCGCAAAGGACTGGGGTATCGAACAGGCCCTCGCCGCCAATGCCATAGCAGCTCCACCTGACGCCCTCCCTGCAAGCGTAGACTTGCGTGCCGCCTGGTGGGATGTCGGCAACCAGGAAAATACCGGTTCGTGCGTTGGCTGGGGAAGCACCGATGGCGTTGCCCGCTACCATTTTGTAAAAGCCGGCAGGCTGGCTCCAGCCGAACATCTCTCGGTTCGACTCTCATGGATGGGGGCAAAAGAGACCGACATATACACGACTCATCCAACAACCTTCATTGAGTCATCCGGCACCTTTGCCAACGCAGCTCTTGATATTCTGAAAAAATACGGAGCGGTGACCGATGCCGTCCTGCCATTCCACATTGCGACCACGATGTACACTGGTGACGAAAGCACCTTCTACGCTACAGCCGCAACACGACGTATCGCCGCTTATTTCAACCTCGCAAAGAATCTTGCCAATTGGCGCACTTGGCTGGCAACCCATGGACCAATCGTCGCTGGTGTTAATGTGGATGCAACCTGGGATCACGCCACAACAACACATGGCAATCTTGATGTCTTCCAGCCTGCCACAGTTCGCGGAGGCCACTGCATCGCCATTGTCGGCTACACAGCCAACGGACGCTTCATTGTACGCAACAGTTGGGGTACGGGTTGGGGTGACGGGGGTTTTGCATACGCCAGCGAGGCTTACATCGCAGCCGGGTTCCACGCCGACAACTACGGTATAACCATCTGAACCATCGATTCATAAGACAGGAGAATGCCACTGTGAGACAAAAATATACTATTCTCTCCCTTGCGCGCACGGCTGTACTGGTGGGAACATTTTTCATCATCGGTTCCTCCGGTGCAGCTTCCTGTCAAAAAAATGCAAAACAGATAAAAATGGCACACCTGCTCGTTGCAATGGATAATAATCGCAAGCTCGATATCCGCCTGGATGAAACGGTGAGAATAACGCTGCCAGAGAACGCGACAACAGGGTACCGCTGGACGGTTGAGAGCTATGACCGGGAGCTCGTCACTGAGCTTCCTGCTGAAGCACACTATCCGGCAACAACTGGTGTCGGCTCCGGCGGTGAAGTGACGTTCATCTTCCAGGGCAAAAAAGCTGGTACAGGCGACATCATGCTGAAACAGTGGCGATCCTGGGAGGGAGACTCATCGGCCATTGCCCGTTTTCACATCCAGCTCCGTGTGCAGCCATAGCCAGCTTGCTTGCTTGCACAAAACCAGGGAAACTCCTATAGAAATCGCTTGCGAATAGCGAGCTTGTCGATACGGGAGTAAAGGGTTTTGGGATGCATGGCAAGCCGTTCTGCAGCGCCGCCATCACCGCTCACCCGGCCTTTTGAACGGTCAAGTGCATCAAGTATCAGCTCCCGCTCCATCACTGCCATATCAAGTTCAAAATCATGCATGGTTTTCTGTTGCCGGGAGTGCTGCGCATCAGTAACGGAAGGCAACGATGAAAGCAGTGTTGAAAAATCAAGTGACGCCCCTTCAGAAACAATAACTGCCTGCTCAACAAAATGGGCAAGTTCACGGATATTGCCCTTCCATTCACGACTGACAAGACGCTGCATATCGCTCTCCCTGAAGGTGCGGAGCGGCCTCGAGAACTCCCTTGAAAATTTGGCGGCAAAATGAGCGGCAAGCATGGCTATATCCTCCCTGCGTTCAGAGAGGGGAGGAATGAAAAGAGGAAAGACGTTGAGCCGGAAAAAGAGATCTTCACGGAATCGCCCTTCGGCAACCTCCCTTTCGAGATCACGGTTGGTGGCGGCAATAACACGCGCATCAACCTTGATCACCTGCCGCCCTCCAAGCCGCTCAAGTTCGCGCTCCTGAAGCACGCGCAGCAGCTTGGCCTGCAACTCCAAAGGCAGTTCACCAATTTCATCCAGAAAAATGGTTCCCCCCTCAGCCAGCTCAAACTTGCCAATGCGGCGCTCCGTAGCACCGGTAAAACTCCCCTTTTCGTGGCCAAACAGCTCCGATTCGATAAGCGGCCCTGGCAGGGTTGCACAATTAATCTTGATCAACGCACGCTTGCTTCGGGCTGAAAGGTTGTGCAGCGCACGGGCAAACAGCTCCTTTCCAGTCCCGGTTTCACCCTGAATCAATACCGTCGCGTCGGTCGGAGCAACCTGGCTGACCCGGCGCAAGACCACCGAAAGGGAGTCGCTACGACCAATAATCTCCTCAAAGTTATGCGCAGCCTTGATCTCTTCGATAAGGCAGGTGCGCTCCCCCTCAAGCTTGCGGCGCAGCTCATCAATCTCCTCAAAAGCGAGGTAATTCTGCAAGGCAAGCGAGAGCTGGGGAACAATCAGGCTCACGGTCGCCTGGTCATGCTCTTCGAACGAGCGGGAGGTATCGGAGATGATGAGCCCCGCACGGCTGCCCGGTGTATCCCAAAGCGGAACCGTGAGCAGAGAGCAGACACCGAATCGTTCTTTGACCAGCGCAAGTATACGGTACTCCTCGCAAAGCGAAAGAAAGGCTTCACCACAAAAGCAACCCGGATTGGAAATCAGGGCAAAACTCTCCCGGGTGATCTCCCCAATATCATCAACAGCAAGCATCTCTCCCGGAGTAATCGAAACAAAGCCAGCGCCACCGCTCCGCATGAAACTGTCAAAAATACGATAGCTTCCATCCTCCCCCATGACGCGAATGCCAAGAAAGGTGCAGGGCACCAGCTTGTCGATCTGCTCGCAGACCGCCAGCAGCATCCGGCTTCGATCCTTGATGGTGAGCAGGGCATTGTTGACGGCAAGCTGCATGGCCGTCTGCGCTTCACGCTGCCGCAACTCCTCATAGGCAAGGGCATTGCTGACTCCAACAGCAACAGGCGATGAGAGCGTTGCCAGAAGCTCTTTTTCGCTCTCCGACCAGCTCTTTTTATCCTTTGAAACAAAACAGAGAAAGCCAATCACCTTGCCGCCCGTGCGCAACGGCGAAAGCACCACCTGCCGCATACCGAGGTCGCTGAGTATCTGCAGGAGCGGAACGTCCGTAGTGTAACGCTCAAGAGCCTCTTCGATCGTGATAACCGAAACCGCCTGATCGCCAAGGTGGGGTTCAATCCACGAACCTGCAATCAGCCTTTTTCTGCGATCAAACGTTTCAGGAAGCTGAAAGCGCAGCATTTCAAAAAAGACATTACTGTACCGCCCCTGTTTGTCGAAGGTAATGATGACGGCGGAATCAAACTCAAAAACAAGACGAAGCTTGTCGATAACCGTGCGAAAAAGCTCCTGGGGGTCACGGATTGAACCGACGGCATCGCTGATGTACTGCATCAGTTTATGGGCCTGATGGACGGAAGCATTGCTCATAGCACCAAAAAGAAAACGATATTCCTGAAACTTAAGAA
>CAINOO010000253.1 GCA_903851535.1 uncultured Chlorobiaceae bacterium
CTTAGCCCTTCGCGACACTTTTGCCATTTGCGTACGCATCCCCCCCAGAGTTTATAATGTGCCTTGCTCGGCATTATGTTCCGTTTTCTGAAGCGATCCCCAGTATACCAAAAGGGTATAAAACTCTGCTGTAAAGAAAAAAAGAATCTTGAAAAAAGACTGATGCGATCAAATGAACTACAGTGGCGGGATATAAGCATCAGACCTAAAAAAAACGCTAAAAAAAAGGTATTTTTATAATGACGAGTGTACCTAAAAAAGAAAGTGTAACCACAAAGGACAAACAGTGCGAAATGCCTTACCAGTAAAGCAGGTTT
This sequence comes from uncultured Chlorobiaceae bacterium, assembly GCA_903851535.1. GTDB lineage: Bacteria > Bacteroidota > Chlorobiia > Chlorobiales > Chlorobiaceae > Chlorobium. The sequence goes on from CAINOO010000253.1 coordinate 318, forward strand.
CAAGAAAATGTTTGTAGAGGGTACCCGAATGAAAACTGAACGTAAGCAACATACCTTTGCTGATGTAAAGGAGAGGATTGATTCCATAGTTAAAACCATCGCCTTGGACGAGTCCACATTGTCTGTCTCCTTCGTCAGTTGGGACGTGTGTGACAAACATGGTGATCTTTTTGATAGAGTCAGTGGGGCGGTTGTTGGAACTGCTATCGGAGCTGTCGTCGGGGGAGGGATGGGAACGTCGATAGGAATAAGATTATTTTCAGGAAGCTTCAGTAATGCCAGTTATTCAGGGGTTTTGGGGGTATTGGTGGTAACACCAACGTCTATAATGCTTGGTTGTATCACTGCGCCTTTCATGGCAAAAGACGCCAAGATAAACCCTGACCACCTTGAACTTCTTCAAGCACATTGTCAGTCGAATACCCTCAGTTTGAAGACCTTCGCGATTTCCCGAACACAAGTCTCTACAACCGACTTGGCGATGACAATTAAAAGTGAGTCGAAATATAGTTCATTCAAGAAATCGGAACTCTATGTTAACGACACCATCTACCCGATGCCTAGTTTACCTGAAATTTGTAAACTGGTCAACGAGCGTGGAGCTCTGCCAACACCATCCGAATTTGTTACTAAACTCCTTGCAGGGCAGAATCCCATTCCGGACGGTCAGTCTGATGAGGCTGTAACAGATGACAGATATATGACCGCACTTTTTTATAACATAATCACCCACAGCCAGAGAGATGCTTTGGTCGAGAAACTCAACATTCTGGCCACACCTCTTAAAGTATCTTTTGAGCAACGACTGCGCGCTAATGCGGAAACGTATCAAAGTACCTTGGTTAAGTTGGTTGTTTGGGTTTTGCTCACGATTTGCTCAGTTGCGGGACTCCCGAGGCTCCTATTCGCTGATAATATCCTCTTTATCCCCTTGTTATTTGGTATGATTATCACTTTAATTAGCTCCATTGTTTCCCTCGTCAGGCTAAACCGATCAAAATGGTGTTGCACCATCATGAAGGGTTAGTTGCAGAGTACCTGTTTGAGTATGGCATCCTGTCGGATTTGGGGTCGCTGCAGAAAAGGGAAAAATCATTTTCTGTAGTTGTCGCCATCCTGAGGGATCAATTATTGATGTTAGCTGATTCTTTTCGTTTTGAAGCGATATAAACAAAAAACGTCCTTCTTCCTACACCAGCAATTTTACAAACTTCTGCTGCTGTCTTATCTGAATTTTCATATAGGACCCTGGCATTAATTTACAGATTAACCACTTCCCGATCAACGAGGAAGCCCCCTGAAAAAATTGTGCACATTTTCAAAGAGCATCCAGATTTTACCTCGCTGAATTCCTCATTCTCTGCCCTTGCCTGAAAAGGCACTCCATTATATAGCACGGACAGCGAAACGATTGTTCGGTACTTGAAGAACCGTTCTCCATTCAATTGGACGTGCCAATTTTATAAGGACGGTTTCTATTGGCTTTTTTTGTCATTATGCGGGAAAATAGATAAGATTTGAATGGGACACTTTGGGGACGTACAGAAAGCGCCGATTAAAACCGGTAGAAAGTAGAGAATGAAAGAGTCTCATATGAAAGGTTTAGCCAACCATCATAGCCCCGAGTCATGCCTCGATGACCTGTAAAGGCGTGGGGAAGCGTTGACAGGGGAAACCACAGGCGCAGTATTGAACTCCGAAATCACCCAAAATCGAAGGCAGACCCGTGTGTCCAGCGAAGGCTGGAGTATTCAGCAGGAAACAGACCTGCCGGGGTAAGAGTCAGAAGCCCCGTAACTTGGATAGCAGGGTGGCGGGAGACCAAAAATCCTGAAGCCTATCGACAAAGTCTCCGCAAGGGAGATTGTGAGTGTGCAGGCCGTAACGAAAGTGAACGCACAGGTGACCTCGAAAATTCTAAATCATGAAGGCTGAGCCCGCGGGTCTAGGGTGAAAGCAACATGTTTGATCGAAAATCTGACCGGTGCGATCAAACACATCTGCGGGGTGATAGCGACAGCATGTACACAAGGATACTCCGAGCAACTGGAGAAGCCCGTCTTGCCCCGGGTGAAAGACCTGGAGGGAGGTAGACTCTATAACCGGCGACATCGGGAAATGGGTCGAAGGCGAGCGGGTGGCGGATGGGCGCGCAGTAGCAATGAGACGAGGTAATGCTCGAGGAGCGAAGGCGCCCTACTGATGGTAAGACTCTAACAAAACGGGAGGCAAAAGGCGAATGATAAAATCGCCAGTAACATTGCAGGACCTGAGGAAGAGGATATACCTTAAGGCGAAGGCGGAACCAGCATGGCGCTTCTGGGGCCTGTATGTTCATGTCTGCAAGATGGAGACGCTCCAAGAAGCCTACAGGATGGCAAAAGCAAATAACGGAGCTCCGGGTATTGATGGAGTGACTTTTGAGGCCATTGAGAAAGAAGGGTTGGAGCAGTTTCTTGAAAGCATTTGTGAAGAACTGGTCACGGAAACCTACTTACCACAAAGGAACCGGCAGAAAGAGATACCGAAAGGGCGAGGGAAAACCCGAACTATAGGGATACCGACCATCCGGGATCGAGTGGTACAGGGTGCGCTGAAGCTGATTCTGGAGCCGATCTTCGAAGCGGATTTTCAGGAGGGATCGTATGGTTACCGACCGAAACGAACACCACATCAAGCGGTACAACGAGTTGCTGAGGCCATAGTGAGCTGCAAGACACGAGTCATAGACGTCGATCTTGCAGGGTACTTTGATACTGTGCGTCACGACATTCTCCTGAGGAAAGTGGCGGAACGTGTCAACGATGATCAGGTCATGCACCTGCTCAAGCTTATTCTTAAGGCTGGCGGAAAACGAGGAGTGCCGCAGGGAGGGGTGATCTCCCCCATGTTGAGCAACATCTACCTTAACGAGGTGGATAAGATGCTCGAAAAGGCAAAGGAGGTGACGCGGGAGGGACGATACACCCAGCTGGAATACGCAAGATTTGCCGATGACATTGTGGTGCTCGTTTCGAGCCATCCAAAAATGGGATGGCTGTACAACGGTGCCATCCTTAGACTGAAAGAGGAATTGGCAAAACTGGATGTGAAACTCAATGAGGAAAAGACGAAGTATCTCGATCTTGCCAAAGGGGATAACTTCGGATTTCTTGGTTTTGACTTTCGGCGGGCACGAACTCGTCGAGGTGTCTGGGGAGTGTGGTATGCGCCCAAGATGGCAGCACGAACAAAAATGCTGCACAAAGTCAAGGAGGTATTCCGAAGATTCCGTTCCCAGCCGGTGAGTCGGGTCGTTGAGTTGATCAACCCCATTCTGAGAGGATGGGTGGCCTACTTCAAGGTGGGTCATTCAAGCACAACCTTCGGGTATGTCAAGGATTGGGTGGAAAAGAAGGTCAGGCGTCATTTGATGCGGATGCGTGGGCGTCAGGGGTTCGGCTGGAAACGGTGGAGTAGGCAGTGGTTGTACGACGAGCTCCGTTTGTTCAACGGATACCGGGTTGCACCATGGCTGAAAGCACGACCAGTACGAACAGTCACATAAACCTTGGAATGAAGCCATCAGGAAAGCCCGTTGCCGGAAAACGGCACGACGGGTTTGATGAGGCGGGAGCTGGAAACGTGAGCATGGGAGCCGGACTGAGGGCCAGTGCGAAAGCGCTGGAATAACCACCGTACCCTGTAAGCTTGTCGCGCCAGTTCTCGACCCTACTGTTGAACGAAGGGGAATGCAATATTGATCATATCGTTATGGCAAGGTATAGTCAGCTTCGGCGGAGTCAGAGACCTGCAGCATGTGCGGACGCTCTCTACACGGGAATCGGGAGACCCGGCAAGCTCCCTCACCAAAGGCAAAAGGCAGGAGGGTGGTGTCAATGAAGGAGAAAACCCGAAGAATTGATGCTGACGCAAACCGGGAGTCGGATGGTGTCGTAGTACCTGAGAAATCACCGAACAAAGAAGCCCCTGCTTCAGCGGAGGAGATGGAGGGAAGGACATCAGCC
>CAINOO010000254.1 GCA_903851535.1 uncultured Chlorobiaceae bacterium
AATAACAGGACAAAAAAAGTCCTGTATTTTTGAATCATAACATTATCATATCATGCAAATCACGATCAATAATCATCAGTATGAGGCGAACCAGGGTGACCGGTTACTTGATGTTGCCAGGGTTAACCATGAGCATATAGGGTACTTCTGTGGTGGAAACAGTATATGTCAAACCTGCTATGTCAAGGTACTTGAGGGGTCTGAATTGCTCTCTGCGCTGAGCGAGGAGGAGAAGGCCATCCTTTCTGAAAACCTTATAAAGGCAGGTACAAGAATGGCTTGTTTGACGACGGTGGAGAAGCCGGGAACCATAAGGGTGGTGTCGGCTGTCGAAGAGGTGCGAAACTTGCTCGAAACAAATCCCGTCGGCTTGGGCGGCTATGCCGCAGTCATGGGATGGGAGGCGCTTGTCAAGGTGCCTGATACGTTGCGTCTGCAGGCTGGAAGGGAATTTGATCTCTGGCAACTGCTTACGGACGTAATTGGTGGAATCGGCGATGCCTGGAAGCTTGTTTTCAGTGCTTTTTGCGGTTGCTCTTCCTGTGAAGAGAAGAATGCAGCGACGGTGTGTTAATTGAGGTGGCTTGGGACGGCCATGAAATTGACTATATTTTGTTTTTTCTCTTTCAACCGTTGAAATGCCGATGGGGTACGCTTCTGATATTGGGGACGTCGAGTTTGAACTTGGTGCCAAAACCCTTGAACGCTGGCTGATAAAGCCGGAAAAAACAATGGAGATTGTTCTTGGCATTCCCAGAGAGCGTGCCCAGGATGAACGCCGGGTGGCCATTTCGCCTCCTGGCGTCCAGATTCTTGTTGAGCAGGGAATCAGGGTGGTCATCGAAAAATCTGCGGGCAATTTCTGCAACTTCTCCGATCTCGCTTACGGCGAGGCAGGAGCAACCGTTGCCGAGTCGCCCGAAGAGCTTTACGAGCAATCCAACGTCATCGTCAAGGTCTCTCCCCCGCAGCCAGAAGAGCTTCCGCTTTTTATGCCTGGTCAAATGCTCATCTCGGCCCTCCATTTGGGAACGGTCACTCCTGCGCTGATAAAAGCACTGATTGAAAAGAATATTACGGCCCTCGGATTTGAATTTATCGAAACGAGGGATGGCGAGTTGCCTATTGTCAGAACGCTGAGCGAAATCGCGGGCTCCCTTGCCATACAGACTGCGGCCAAATACCTTGAAACCGGGTATGGTGGCAGCGGCATTCTCCTCGGTGGCATTGCCGGTGTTCCCCCTGCCTGGGTTACCATTATCGGGGCGGGAACAGTAGGGCTTTTTGCTGCGCAGGACGCACTCGGGCTTGGTGCACAGGTCACCGTTATCGACAAGGAGATCAACCGGCTGCGGCGCTTCGAGGCATTTTTCAATCGCCACCTTGTCACGGCCATCGCCAACGATCACTACATCGCCGAGATTGCAAAGATGTCGGACGTGCTGATTGGTGCCTTGAGCCCGCGCCAGAAAATTATCAAGCCCCTGGTCAGTGAACAGGTGGTAAAGTCGATGAAACCCGGCTCGGTTATCATCGACGTCTCCATAGATCAGGGAGCCTGCTTCGCCACCAGCCGCCATACCTCGCATACCAACCCGATCTATGTCAAGCATGGCGTTACCCATTACTGCGTCCCGAATATCCCTTCAGCCGTTGCAAAGACCGCCTCTTTTGCCCTGACCAATACCCTACTCCCCTTTCTTCTCAAACTGACAGGGCATGAGACCATTTCGGACATACTCTGGAAAAGTCACAGTTTGAGGAAGGGAACCTACCTTTTCAAGGGCTACGTCACCAAAAAAATTCTTGCAGAGCTGACCGATGTGCCCTTCAGGGAGATCGATATGCTGCTTGCGGCCTCCTGAAGCC
>CAINOO010000255.1 GCA_903851535.1 uncultured Chlorobiaceae bacterium
AGGTTGCGTAGTTGAATTGTCCGGTAAAACGGACCCGTTGTTCAGTCAGCGGAGCCCACCGACACATGCATAAGGAGTAATCCTCTTGTGTGAAGCTGTCGGAAAAGTACCCGCAGGAAATTGTAGGCTGATCCGTGAGGAAAGGCTGAATCTGCCAGCAACAGGCGGAGAGGGGCGAGGGCTGGAATGACATGGCCAATACAAGTGAACTGTCAATAAACATCGTTACATAACACAAGCCAAAGTTGCTGATAGGCTTGCACCAAAAGGTACGTGGGTAGGTGATCACCGTTATTTTTGGGATTACACTGACAATAATTCCCACCGGTGGAGAGACAGGGCCTAAATCATTCGTTTATTCACTACGCAGAACACGGTAAGCCCGTATTCTGGCCCGGAACAATGGGCAGTCGAACCGCAAGGAACGATGGAATGCGGGTAAAGGAAAAAGGAAAAAGCGAATGCTGTCCTGTAATGGGGCGGATAGGGGTTGCAACAGTACCTCACGTGAAAACGGGCAGACTTCCTTATGGTCTTTCGTCACAAGAGAACATGTAGAACTTTATTAACGGAAGGAACGCAAATGAATGCAGGAATAGTTGCATGTGCACCATCCGGCCTTGGCTGGCAAACTATCAATTGGGTACATGCCGGGCGTCAGGTAAGAAAGCTCCAAGCGCGTATTGTGAAGGCAACACAGGAAGGCAAACGGGGTAAGGTCAAAGCCTTGCAGTGGTTGCTGACCCACTCGTTTAGCGGAAAAGCATTAGCCGTCAAACGGGTGACTGAGAATGATGGAAAGAAAACCCCCGGTGTAGACCGAATTATCTGGAATACATCGGAAGCAAAGACCAATGCGATAACGTCACTGCAAAAGAGAGGATACTCACCGCTCCCGCTTCGGAGAGTTCTTATTCCGAAGAAAAATGGCAAAACACGACCTCTCGGTATTCCGGTGATGAAAGACCGTGCTATGCAGGCTCTTCATCTGCTGGCACTGGAACCCATTGCCGAAACGACTGCCGACAGGAACTCTTACGGGTTCAGGCCGGGACGCTCAACCGCAGATGCAGGGGCTCAATGCTTCCTCTGTCTGGCAAAAAAGAAGAGTGCAGAGTGGGTGTTAGAGGCTGACATTGCAGGATGCTTTGACAATATCAGTCATGATTGGATGATCGCCAATATCCCAACGGATAAAACGGTTCTTCAAAAGTGGCTCAAGGCAGGATTTGTGTATCAAAACGAACTCTTTCCTACAGAAGCCGGTACGCCGCAAGGCGGTATTATCAGCCCGGTACTGGCAAACATGGTACTTGACGGTCTGGAAAAAGCACTTGCGGAAGCATTTCCGCAAGCACTGCAAAAACACCTGAAAATGAACATGGTGCGTTATGCCGATGATTTCATTGTGACCGGCAACTCTAAAGAGTGGCTCGAACAGGAGGTCATACCGGTAGTTGTCAACTTTCTGGCAGAACGGGGGCTCTCCCTCTCACCAGAGAAAACTCGCATAACGCATATCACGGGAGGATTTGATTTCCTTGGCTGGAACATTCGCAAGTATAATGGGAAGCTGTTAATGAAACCATCGAAAGCGAGTATCAAGGCTCATCTTGAGAAAATACGGGAAATCATTAAGGGAAACCGAACGGCCACACAGGCAAATCTTATTCACTTGCTTAACCCTGTTCTGCGGGGATGGGCAAACTATCACCGCCATGTGGTCTCGAAGAAAACCTTCAGTTGGATAGACGCTCAAATCTGGTCAATGCTTTGGCAATGGGCAAGACGACGGCATCCGAACAAAGGAGCCAAATGGGTCAAAAGCAAATACTTTAAAACCCGTGGCTCTCGACGATGGGTGTTTACTGCCAAAAAAGAGTGCCAAGAGCAAAAAGGAATATGGCTCTTGTTCGAGTCCGACACGCTTATACGGCGGCACATCAAAATAAAATCTCAGGCGAACCCGCATGACCCGAAATGGATGCAGTATTTCAAAGCCCGAGGGACAAAACTGTACTCATGAACTGTCATCGAGAACGCATCGCCAACTATTTTGATTG
>CAINOO010000256.1 GCA_903851535.1 uncultured Chlorobiaceae bacterium
CCGGGCCGGGCTATGCCGAGCAAGGCGTTCATGTTGGCACCGTCCATATAGAGCAAGCTGCCGTTGTCGTGCACCATTTTGGAGATAGCAAGAATCTCTTTTTCAAAAAGGCCGATGGTGTTGGGGTTGGTCAGCATCAGTGCGGCCACATCACCGTCAAGCTTGCTGCGAAGGTCGTCGAGGTCGGTGCGTCCGTCAGCATTGCCTTTGACGGAGACAATCTCGTACCCGGCCAGAGCGGCTGAAGCGGGATTGGTGCCGTGGGCCGAATCGACCACAAGCAGCTTGTGGCGTTTTGAGCCAATCGACTCATGGTACTTTTTTATGAGCAGAATGCCGGTCAGCTCGCCGTGGGCACCAGCCGCAGGTTGCAGGGTAACGGCGGCCATTCCGGCAATTTCGCTCAGCATCCCGGCCAGTTCATACATGAGCTGGAGTGCACCCTGGGTTGTTTCGCCAGGCTGGAGGGGATGAAGGGCGCTGAACCCCGGAAGGTCACAGGTATAGTCATTGATTTTGGGATTGTACTTCATCGTACAACTGCCCAGCGGGTACATGTTTTTATCGACGTGGTAGTTCAGGTTTGAGAGGCGCACAAAGTGACGCACAACCTCGCTTTCGGAGACCTCGGGAAGTTCGGCAGGCGTGGTACGCAGAAATTTTGCAGGAAGAATGCTCTCAAGCGGAAGTTCCGGGAACTGGTTTCCACAGAGGCTGTACCCCTTGCGCTCTTTGCGGGAAATTTCAAAAATCAGTTTTTCTCTCATGATCCTTTCTATAAAACCTGATAGAGTGTTGTTCTTAAATACTTTGGTTTGTAACATCGCTTAGTGTAAACGGTACGGGAACGTTACGTACCAGTGAACGTTCTGCCTACTGCGAAAATATTACAAAAACTCAAGATAAGGAAAGTATACTCTTCTGAATGGTGAATTATTTTTCCGCGTTGTATTATTCTGAATACATTGAAGGCGCGTTATGCAGAAAGGAGGTTCTGTTGTATCAGGGTGAGATAGATTAGTCTAAACATTGGTCGCAATGCGCACAGGTTACCTATGGCTATGCACTTAGCATCACGACAATTTAATTTTGATTTGTTTGGCGAGTCGGTTTGTACTCATTCGCCGATGGTCGCCGCTGCGATTGAAAAATTGTCTGCGGCAGCAGGATCCGAATCTCGCGGAGCAATCTTTACACGCGCCGAGGTTGTGGATTTTATTCTTGATCTCGCAGGCTATACGGCGGATCAACCGCTGCATGAAAAGCGACTTTTGGAACCTTCATTTGGTGGCGGTGACTTTCTCTTGCCAGCAATCGGCCGATTACTGGCTGCGTGGAGATCATCGCAACACGCAAAAACCGTAGTCGAAGAGTTAGGCGATGCAATTCGCGCTGTTGAATTGCATCGCAGGACCTTTTCTGCCACTCGCGCCGCTGTAATCAAGCGGCTCAAGCAAGAAGCAATAGAGGAGCAATCTGCAGTAGCACTTGCTGATCGCTGGTTTGTGCAGGGGGATTTCCTGCTCGCCCCACTTGACGGTCAATTCGACTTTATTGTCGGAAACCCTCCCTATGTTCGCCAAGAGTTGATTCCAGCACCGTTACTGGCTGAGTACCGCAGCCGCTACCAGACGATGTATGACCGGGCCGATATTTACATCCCGTTCATTGAGCGCTCGCTCTCAGCGTTGTCGCAGGGTGGGAGTCTGAGCCTTATCTGTGCCGATCGCTGGATGAAAAACCGCTATGGTGGACCGCTTCGTAGCCTCATTGCCGATCAGTTCCATCTGAAAATCTATGTCGATATGATGGATACGCCAGCGTTTCACTCTGATGTGATCGCCTACCCAGCCATCACCATCATTACCCGGGAAACTTCAGGTGCTACACGCATTGCTCATCGCCCAACCATTGACCGGGCCGTGCTGGCGAACTTGGCCAACGCGTTGCGTGCGCAGAATCTTCCCAAAGAGGCTGGGCCGGTATGCGAACTGATGAGAGTCACCAATGGGTCAGAACCGTGGTTGTTCGAGTCGTCTGATCAGATCACGCTGATTCGCCGCCTTGAAAAACAATTTCCGAGTCTGGAAGAGGTGGGCTGCAAGGTGGGTATCGGTGTAGCAACCGGTGCGGACAAGGCATATATTGGCGACTTTGAGTCGCTCGACGTAGAGCAGGATCGCAAACTACCGCTGGTTACAACGAAAGACATTCTGTCCGGTGAAGTGCAATGGCGAGGCCTAGGCGTCATCAATCCGTTTGTCGAGGGTGGCGGTCTTGTTGAGTTGCGGAGCTATCCGCGCTTGTGCCGCTATCTGGAGGAACGACGAGAGGTTATTGCGGGCCGCCACTGCGCCCGGAAGTCCCCGGACAACTGGTATCGCACGATTGACCGCATCACCCCGGCGCTGGCATCGAGGCCGAAGCTCCTGATTCCCGATATCAAGGGTGAGGCTCATATCGTTTTTGAGAGCGGGGGTCTGTACCCGCACCACAATCTTTACTATGTTACGTCCGACGAGTGGGATTTAAGGGCATTGCAAGCTGTAATGCTTTCAGACATCACACGTCTATTCATGTCAACCTATTCAACCAAAATGCGCGGCGGATATCTCCGGTTTCAGGCGCAATACCTGCGTCGCATCCGCATCCCGCAATGGGCGGATGTTTCGACAGTGTTGCGGACAGAGCTGGCGGAAGCTGCAACAAAGCGTGATTTCCAAGCCTGCAACCGCGCAGTATTTAAACTCTTTGAACTGAGCAACGAAGAACGCGCCTCTCTTGGAGGCAATGGAGAATAAATGGCCATCAATCTTGTCGATTACGAACAAAAGGCCCATGAGGCCATAAAAGCTTTTTGGGGAAACCGTGAGGCTGCGAGACAAAAGCAGATCAAGTCCGGCAAGGCTGACCAAGGTGAGCGTGCAGGTGTTACCGCTGGCAAGAACATGGACGGATTCCTCGCTTTGTTACTCGACATCGTGCGATCCAACGGACTCGCTCATGCCGAGATTCATCAGAACCGAGCGATGCTGACACTGCCCGGCTACTTCAGGCCGTCCAAGCTCTGGGATATTCTTGTCATCTACAAGGGCGAGTTGATCGCGGCTATTGAATTAAAAAGCCAAGTGGGTTCGTTCGGGAACAACTTCAACAATCGAACAGAAGAAGCCATTGGCACGGCGCACGATTTCTGGACAGCCTACCGTGAAGAGGCTTTCGGCAAGCAGCCGCGACCTTTCGTTGGCTGGTTAATGATGGTCGAAGATGCCCCGAAATCCCGGTGTGCGGTTATGGGTGCGTCACCACACTTTCCCGTTTTAAAGGAGTTTAAGGGGGCATCGTACCTCATGCGTTATGATTTACTCTGTCAGAAATTAGTAAAGGAACAGCTTTATACCACGGCAGCCCTTATCACTTCGCTCCGCAGTGCTGCCGAGACTGGTGAGTATTCGGAAATGTCGGCAATGACAGGGCTCAGGACATTTGTTACCGCTTTGGCTGGCCACGTTGCCGCAGAGGCAGCCAGACTTGGATGAAAATGCCGCGTACCGCTGAACTCAAACGTTCGCTCTATTCACTTGACAACGACAACATCTAATGCTTTTGAGGAATTTTCAATTACCCTGGGGACAAAATTGCAAAAGGTTGTTTTTCTGACAAAACAACCACTGTTGATGAACTTTAAGCAGTGTTTTGTCGTGGTCATTACGTGGTTTCTGATTATCTTGGTCGTAAATTGTGATTGAGTGCTAACATATCGCTTTGCACAGGTTGATCCAGAACTACCATCATGGCATTAGAGTCCCGTCGTTCTACCGCACCCTTTCTTGATGATCGCCAGTGGCGCAGCCTTTTGCGCGACATTCATGCAGGGCAGGTGCTTCCAGTCATAGGCCCGGAGCTGGTGACCATTACAACTGCCGATGGTCAGCAGATCTCCCTGTACCGCCATCTTGCCGCCGAACTTGCCAAGCGTCTCAAGATTCCAATCCCCCAGGGAGAAGCCCCTACGCTCAATGCCGTAACCTGTTCCTGGCTCTTGAGCGGCAACTCATGCAAAGAGATTTATGACGAGGTGCGGGATCTGGTGGACAAGCTTGATGCCCAACCCTCCAGGGCACTGCTTGATCTGACCTCGATTAGCGATTTCGCGCTTTTTATCTCCACAACCTTTGATCCTCTGACATCGCAAGCCTTGGAGCACAACAACCCTGGCTTTCTGCCGGAACAGAACTGTCTCGATTTTCATCCGAGCAACCCCCGTGATCTTCCCTCGCAACTGCCAGCACCTTTTCTCTTTCACATCCTTGGAACACACAACACCTACCCGGATTTTGTGATATGGGAGGAAGATTACATCGAGTATATCTGCGGGCTGCTGGAGAAGCAGGATAATTTGCGCGTGCTTTTTGACCACCTGCGAAATAAAGACCTGCTCCTGATCGGCTCTCCATTTAACGACTGGATTGTCCGTTTTTTCCTTCGTGTAGCAAAAGGAAAGCGCTTTTCAGCTCCTCGTGAGCAGGGTCGTCTCGACTATGTTGCAGACGAACCGGGTACAATAGCGCCTCCGACGATTTTCTTTTATGAACAGGAGGTAGGCTCTACCCGCATTATTCCTGGCAACCCGAGTGACTTCGCCTGCGAACTAGCCCGGCAGTGGAGAGAATGCTACTCTCTGTCAACTGGCGGTGACCTCCTGCAATCAATGAGTGACGAGTTGCCTCGTGGCAGTGTTTTCATCAGTTATTCTCATGACGATCAATCAGCAGCTCTGGAACTGGCTCGTGGTCTGATGGCTGCCAAAATACCGGTATGGCTTGACAAAAAAAGGCTCTCCGCAGGCGAAAACTTTGAGCGCCAGTTAGAACATGCTATTAAAGATGAGGCAAGCTTTTTCATCTCGATGATTTCAAAAAATACTGAATCAGACCAGAGCCGTTATGTTCATCAGGAACGTGCATGGGCAGCTCAGCACCAGGTTGATGGCTTTGTCTATTATATTCCAGTGCTGATTGATACACTGGCAACCGTTGAATATGAGCCGCCGCAGCTTTCCGCTATTCACCGAACACTGCTGTTGCATGGAAGAGTCACTTCGGATTTTGCCCGGCGGATGCA
>CAINOO010000257.1 GCA_903851535.1 uncultured Chlorobiaceae bacterium
TTGCCTTCAAAAATCAGTGTGGTGCATCCCTGAAGCAGGGGTGCGTAGACGATATAGGAGTGACCAACAACCCAGCCGACATCGCTTGCAGCCCAGAAGACCTCTCCTGGCTGAACGTTGTAGACGTTCTTCATCGACCAATGCAGTGCTACCATGTGGCCGCCATGATCGCGGACGATGCCTTTGGGTTGGCCGGTAGTGCCTGAAGTGTAGAGGATGTAAAGGGGGTCGGAAGATTCAACAGGTACGCATTGTGCGGGTTCGGCACCGAGCAGCGACTGGTTCCAGGTCAGGTCGCGCTCTTCATTGAGTTCCGCCTTGAGTTGGTCGCGCTGTTTGATAATACAGATTTCAGGCTTGAAGTGGGCCAGCTCAATGGCAAAGTCGAGCAGCCGTTTGTAATCAATTATTTTGCTGTGCTCAATGCCGCATGATGCTGAAATGATAACCTTTGGCTTGCAGTCGTCAATTCTTATGGCAAGTTCATGCGAGGCGAAACCGCCGAATACGACGGAGTGAATTGCTCCGATTCTTGCACAGGCAAGCATGGCAACGACAGCTTCGGGAATCATGGGCATGTAGATGATCACACGATCACCCTTGCGCACCCCCCTCGACTGAAGGGCTCCGGCGAAAAGTGCCACAATGTCGCGGAACTCCCGGAAGGTATAGCGTTGTTTGGTTCCTGTTACCGGGCTGTCAAAAATAACAGCGAGGTCGTTGCCGCGTCCTTCATCTACATGGCGGTCGAGGGCATTGTAGCAGGTGTTGGTTATCCCACCCGCAAACCATCGATAAAACGGGGGATTGCTTGTATCGAGAACCTTGTTCCATTTTTTGTACCAGTGCAGCTTTTCAGCGGCTTCTCCCCAGAAGGTTTCCGGGTTCTCAATTGATTGCTGATAAACGGTGTTGAAGGACTGCGACATACGAGTGACCCCCTGGAAAATAAAATAGGTTAATAAAAAAGAAGGGAGGACGGATTGGTCATATAAAAAGAACGGATGAAACAACGGTAGCAAAACATGTCGTCAATGATTTGTTTTGAAGCCTAATGTTAATAAAAAATAAAGAGTAGAGCAATGAATCATTTGTTACACAAGTGGGTTCAACCTTTTGAAGAGGTCAAAGAACTCTTTTATTGAAAGCGCTTCAGCGCGCAATTTCAGTGTTTCGCTCTCGACGGATTCAAGGTTATAGCTTTCTTTTAGATTGTTTAGCAGGGTTTTGCGGCGCTGGTGAAAGGCTGTTCGAACAAACTTGCGGAAAGCATCAGCGTCTTGCACGGGGTCATTTTTTTTTGGTATAATCTGCAGAACGGCACTATCGACTCCCGGTTGTGGCCGAAAAACCTTGCGACCAACCTTGAAGAGGTAATGGACATCGCAGAATGCCTGTAGTTGCACAGCAAGAATACCATAATCCTTTGTGCCAGGTTTTGCGACAATGCGCATGGCAACTTCATGTTGCATCATCAGGGTTGCCGAGAGGATGCTGTTGCGATGTTCAAGAAGTTTGAAAAGGATAGGGGTGGTTATGGAGTAGGGGATATTGCCGAGTACCCTGAGTGGTTTTGCCTCTGCAAGCGCAGCAAGATCGGTTTCGAGGAAGTCACCCTCAATCAGTTTGAGCTGCGGGTACTCGCACCTTATGAACTCTGCAAGCTTCCGATCTTTTTCGACAACGGTGAATATCGGGCAGCACTCCATGATCTCTCTTGTCAGCGCTCCGAACCCTGGTCCGATTTCAAGAATGTTCTCCTGGGGCCCAGCTTCTGAAGCTCGTACTATTTTTCTTGTGATATTGCGGTCTGTAAGAAAGTTTTGACCTAATTTTTTTTTCACCGCTATTTCAGTATGCTTATATTCAACAACTTTTCTCATGGGGTTTGAAATTTTTTCGGTACCATAGCCAAGCGGAAGTGCTTTTCATAATTTAAGTTATTCTGGAAGTAATGGAAGAAAATAACAACGGGGTTGCGTTGGCGCAATACGTTTCGCGGGGAAACAAGGCTACCCGCACAGGGTTTGGCGATGCTTTGCTTGAAATTGGTTCACAGCAGAGCGCTGTCGTCGCCTTGTGTGCCGATCTGACCGGATCGCTGAACATGCAGTTGTTTCGTGATGCTTTCCCCGACCGTTTTATCCAGACAGGGATTGCCGAGGCAAACATGATCTCCATGGCCGCAGGCCTTGCTACCACAGGAAAAATACCGGTAGCCGCAACGTTTGCCGTATTTGCTACAGGCAGGGTTTATGATCAGATCCGCCAGTCGGTCTGCTATTCGAACCTCAACGTAAAAATCTGTGCTTCACATGCCGGTTTGACGCTTGGCGAAGATGGTGCTACCCACCAGATCCTTGAAGATATCGGTCTTATGCGCGGTCTGCCAAGAATGACGGTGGTTGTGCCTGCCGATTACAGCGAAACTGTTCGGGCTACAAAAGCGATTGTTCAACATCAGGGGCCGGTCTATCTCCGTTTTGGAAGACCGAATGTTCCTGACTTTTCGCTTGATGAGGATGGCTTTGAAATCGGCAAATCAATCGAACTCCATCCTGGCAGGGATGTTACGGTCATTGCCTGTGGCATCATGGTCTGGAAGGCCCTCGAGGCTGCCCGCATACTCGAAAAAGAGGGTGTTGGCGTCAGGGTGATCAACATGCATACCATCAAGCCAATCGATACCCTTGCCATTGTGCGTGCTGCAAACGATACCGGTGCCATTGTGACGGCTGAGGAGCACCAGACCAACAACGGTCTCGGTGATGCCGTTGCCCATGTCTGTGCTCTCAATATTCCGGTACCGATCGAGATGGTGGGAGTCGAAGACCAGTTCGGTGAGTCAGGAAAGGCTGATGAACTTCTTGAAAAATACAAGCTGACAACCGGGGATATTCTTGAAAAAATTTATCTCGCCTTGCGCAGAAAAAATTGACAAAACCCCTTTTTTTAATCTACAGGAGAGAACAACTGATGGCAATGCCGAACTTGGGTGATATGATGAAACAGATCCAGCAGGCTGGTGAAAAGATGCAGGATGTACAGAAGCAGCTTGAAAAGATTGTTGCTCATGGTGAAGCCGGAGGCGGCATGGTAAAAGTCACGGTCAGCGGCAAGCAGAAAGTGCTCAGTCTGACCATTGATCCCGACATTATGGATGATGCGGAAATGGTTCAGGATCTCGTTCTTGCTGCGGTGAACAATGCACTGGACGAATCCGGCAGGCTTGCACAGGAAGAGATATCCAAAGTGACCGGAGGGATGATGAATCCTGCGGATATGCTCAAAAACCTGAATCTCGGTCTGTAGCTCTTTATGCGGTATACTTCGGCAGCTCTTGATGCCCTTATTGATGAATTTGCCAAACTTCCTGGTGTCGGTCGCAAAACCGCCCAGCGTATGGCCATGTATATACTGCGTGAGCCGAGAGCCGAGGCGGAAAAGCTTGCCGGTGCCCTGCTTGATGCCAAAGACAAGGTTATCCGTTGTTCAGTCTGCCAGAATATCACCGATATCGGTATTGATCCATGCGCACTTTGCAGCAGCAGGTCTCGTGACCGTTCGGTGATCTGCGTGGTTGAATCTCCGGTTGACATGCTTGCTTTTGAAAAGACCGGTCACTACAAAGGGCTCTATCATGTCCTTCATGGCGTTATTTCACCCCTTGACGGCATCGGCCCTGACGACATCAAGGTTCGTGAACTGCTGCTGCGTCTTTCAGCATCGGAGAGTTACGCCGTAAGGGAGGTCGTTCTTGCCCTGAATCCGACCATTGAGGGCGAAACAACAGCCCTTTATCTCAGCAAACTGCTCAAGCCACTTGGTATCCATGTTACAAAAATAGCGAGAGGTATCCCTGTTGGAGCCGAGCTGGAGTTTATTGACGAAGCAACCCTTTCCCGTGCAATGGAAGGACGTACTGCTGTGTAGTGTTTTTTTGCCAATGTCGTTTCAATTCAGGAGCATGAGTTCAGAAAAAAAGTCGGTGTTGATTCTTGGCGGTGGCCTCGCTGGTTTGACTGCAGCCAAACGGTTGACCGATAAAGGGTTTCAGGTCAAGGTACTTGAAAAAAGAGAGATTTTCGGCGGGAAGGTTTCGTCATGGAAAGATGAGGAGGGTGACTGGATTGAATCGGGAACCCACTGTTTTTTTGGTGCCTACAGCGTGCTCTACGATCTCATGAAAGAGATTGGGAGCGATCATGCTGTTGTGTGGAAAGAGCATCAGCTCACCTATACGCTTGAGGGAGGAAAGAGTTTTACCTTCAAGACATGGAATCTTCCCAGCCCACTCCATCTTTTGCCGGCAATTGTGAAAAATGGTTATTTTAGCTTTGCTGAAATGGCAGCGTTCGCAAAATCCCTTATTCCCCTGGCGCTGCAAAAAGAGAAGTATGCGCCAACCCAGGATCACCTGAGCTTTGCCCAGTGGGCGGCAGAGAAAAAATTCGGCAGTCGTCTTCTCGACAAGATGTTCCGGCCAATGGCTCTTGCCCTGAAGTTTATCCCGCCAGAAGAGATTTCCGCCAAGATCATCCTTGACGTTACCGAGACCTTTTACCGTATTCCTGATGCCTCCCGCATGGGTTTTCTCAAAGGTTCTCCACAGGAGTATCTCACGCAGCCACTTATTGACTACTCGACCACGAAAGGTGCGATATTCAAGAACAGAACGGTGGTCGAAGAGTTGCTTTTTGATGGCAGGGAAATCAATGGCGTACAGCTTCGCAATGGCGAAATTTTGACGGCAGACTACTATCTTGCTGCTCTGCCGATCCATAATCTGCAAAAGGTCCTGCCTGACTCACTGAAACAACAGTACTCCTTTTTTGGAAATCTTGATCACCTTGAAGGAGTTCCGGTTGTCTCGGTACAGATCTGGTATGATCGGGAAATTACCGCTGCCGATAATGTGCTGTTTTCTCCCGATGGCGTCATTCCGGTTTATGCCAATCTTGCCCGTACCACACCTGAATACGCGACGCTCCGCAAAGAGCCCTTCAGTGGCAAAACCCGTTTTGAATTCTGCGTTGCTCCGGCAAAAGAGCTTATCGCACTCTCAAAGGAGGAGATAATCAATCTTGTTGACCAGAGTGTCAGAAACTGTTATCCAGAAACCTCACGCGGGGCCAGAATCCTCAAGTCGACGGTGGTAAAAATTCCCCAATCTGTCTATGCGCCCCTGCCCGGGATGGAGAAGTATCGGCCATCCCAAAAGACACCGCTCCGTAATCTCTTTCTTGCAGGCGGATTTTCGCAGCAGTTGTATTATGATTCTATGGGTGGTGCGGTTATGAGTGCCAATCTTGCTGTGGATGGAATTGTGCTTAATGCGGGAAAAATGGAGGCATAGTGAAACCTGTTATCGATATCACCCGCCAAGAGCAGATGGAGAGTGAACTTCGCCGGTTGAACCGTGCGCTACTGGCGACCAGCGCCTGCAACCAGGCAATGCTTCATGCCGTTAATGAAATGGAGTTATTGCATGAGATCTGCCGCATTGTTGTTGAAATTGGTGGCTATCGGATGGCGTGGGTTGGCTATGCGGAAGATGACCGTGAAAAAAGCATTTCTCTTGTTGCCAAGGCTGGTTTTGATGATGGATATCTTGAGACGCTCAAGATATCCTGGGCAGATAACGAACTTGGACAAGGGCCGTCAGGAACTGCGATCCGCACTGGCCAATCATGCTCCGTCTGTGATATACTTATGGAGCCGCATTTCGAGCGATGGCGGGAGGATGCGAAAGCGCGTGGCTACGTTTCCGTTCATAGCTTACCTTTGAAAGTGGATGAAAAGGTGTTTGGTGCGTTAACGATTTATTCCCTTATACCGGCAGCATTTAATCCGGAAGAGACAGAGCTGCTCACCGTACTTGCTAACAATCTGGCTTACGGCATCACGATGCTGCGAACCCGCAATGCCCATGAAAAATCGGAAAATGAGGTGCGAGAGAGCGAAGAGCGCTACCGGAGCCTCTTTCAGAACAAGCATACCGTTATGCTGATCGTTGATCCGGATGATGGCCGCATTGTTGACGTCAATCTGGCTGCGGTCACCTATTATGGCTGGCAATATGATGAGCTGTGCCGGATGAACATCAGCCAGATCAACCTGTTGACCAAAGCTGAAATAAAGGCAGAGATGGAGTTGGCCTGCAACGAAAAGAGAAATTATTTCCTTTTCCGCCATCGCCTGGCAGACGGCTCAGATCGCGATGTAGAAGTCTACAGTGGCCCGATTATGCTCGACAAAAAAACACTTCTTTATTCAATTGTTAACGACATCACAGCGCGCAAGCAGAATGAGATTGAGCTGCGGCGGAGCGAGGATCGTTTTCGGAAATTGTTTGAAAGCCATGCAGCGATCAAGCTCCTTCTTGATCCCGATACGGGCAATATCGTCGATGCCAATCGTGCGTCCGCAGACTTTTATGGGTGGTCTCAGGAAGAGCTTCGGCAGATGAATATCCGGCAGATAAACCCAATCCCGGTTGAGGAGATCAAGAGCAATCTTGAGAATAGCCGTTTAGCCAAGCAAAACAGGTTTTTTTTCCGCCATAGCCGCTCGGATGGTTCTTTGCGTGATGTGGAGATCTTCAGCAGCAAGGTCGAGATTGCGGGAAAGGATTTTCTTGATGCCATTATTTTTGATGTCACCGAGAGCAAGCTGGCTGAAAAGGCATTGCGCGACAGTGAAATGAAGTTTCGTACCATTACCGAGCAAATGGCAGAGGTTGTTTTTGTTATCGATACCAGTAAAGTCCTGACCTATGTTTCGCAGGCTTTTGAAAGAATTTTTGGTTACACCGCTCAAGAGGTTACAGGTCATATCTTTACCGACTATCTTGATGAAGGGGAAATTCCCCGTTCACTTGTCATATTCAACGAGATCTTGTCGCGTGAAAGGACGAACAATCTTCTTGAATTCAGGTTCAGGAAAAAAAACGGATCGCTTTTTTTCGGAGAAGTTCATATACACTACCATAAGGATCAGGATTTTGCGGGAATGATAGGCTTGATCCGTGATATTACCGAGCAAAAGAGGGAAGAGGAAGAAAAACAACTGTTGGAGTCGCATCTCCGCAAATCGCAGCGTCTGGAGACCATCGGAACCCTTGCCGGTGGCATTGCGCATGATTTCAACAACATCCTTACGCCTATCCTTGGCTATGCTGAAATGGGAGTCATGAGTCTTGGCGAAGAGGAGCCCTTGTACCAGTATTTCAGTGAAATCATGCTTGCTGCTCAACGGGCACAGCAGCTTGTGGCACAAATCATGACCTTCAGCAAAACCGAAGAGGGTGAATCGACTGTCGTCAACGTTCAGGCTGTTATCAGTGAAGCGCTGAAACTTGTTCGGCCATTAATACCCGTCACCATAACCATTGAACCGCATTTTGAATTCTGCCACAATATTCTGGCCGATTCATCGAAACTTCATCAGGTTATTTTGAATCTTTGCACTAATGCCTTTCATGCAATGGAGCAGTCAGGGGGCGTTTTGAGGGTAGATCTCCGTGAAGTCACTCTTGATGGCAGCATGATGAAGCTTTTTCCGGATTTTGGCCAATCAAGGTACGTGCGTATCACTCTTTCTGATAGCGGGTGCGGTATGGATGCAAGGGTTATGGAGCACATTTTTGAACCATTTTTTACAACAAAACCAGCCAATAAAGGCACTGGCCTCGGGCTTTCTGTTGTTTATGGAATCATCAAAAGTTTCAGGGGAGGGATTAGGGTTGAGAGCAAGCTGGGAAATGGAACCACGTTCACCATCTATCTGCCGGTAATTGATGAACAGGCCTTGAAAACGCTGGAAGAAACGGCTTATGCCAGGGGAAGTGGCACCATACTCATTGTTGACGATGAAGATGCCGCGCTCAAAATGCTCAGGTTGATGGTAACAAAACTTGGGTTCAAGGCAGAAGCATTCACGGTACCACAAGCTGCGCTGGAGCTTTTTGAGCAGCGTCCCGAAGCGTTCGACCTTGTCATTACCGATTTGACCATGCCCGGAATGACCGGTGTTGAGCTTGCGGGAAAAATACATAAAACGAGTCCGAAATTGCCGATAATTTTGATCACCGGCTATGCCGAAGGGCTCAATGATCCGGACTTGCTTAATCAGGCCGGAATCCGGAGACTTCTGAAGAAACCCTTGCGAGTGACCGAGATTGCCTCAGTACTCAAAGAGTTGACAGCACCAGCGTCAGAAAATCACTCTTGACCCGCTTGTTTGAGAGAGTTCACTCCCCGGGAGTTCGTGGTAGCGACAGGGTAAAAATTGTACCACCCTCAGCCGGGGTCTCAAAGGAGAGGGTTCCTTTATGCATGATGACAATAATGTCCCAGGAAATACTCATGCCGAGTCCTGTTCCTTTCCCCGGGTCTTTTGTGGTGAAAAAAGGGCTGAAAATATCCTTTCGGATGGCTTCAGGTATGCCCGGTCCGTCATCAGCAATGGAACAGTAGACATTGTCGCTGTCGAACCAGGTGTGAATACTGATTGTTCCATTTGAACTTCGCTTTTGGGACTGAATGGCCTGGACACTGTTGATGATCAGGTTGAGAAAGACCTGATTGATCTGCTCCGGATTGCAGAGGACATCGGGCAGCTCTCCAAGGGAGGTAATAATATCGGCACAAGAGCTGTATTGATGGCGTGCAATGACAAGCGTATCATTGATACCCTGATTGATGTTGAACAAGACATTTTTATCGATGGCGTATCGGTGCGACAAATTCCCCATACTGTTGATAATGGAGGTTATGCGCTCGAATCCGCGTTGTGATTCATCAAGGATCTTTGGAATATCATTGACCAGCATCTCCACAGCAAGTTCACTCTCTTTTTGATGCAGTTTCTGCAAATCGGTGTCAGAAAAGCTCTTCTCCTCAAACTTTCTGACGATGTTCTGATACTCTTTCACCATAATCTGCAAATCGGAGGTAATCTCCTGTATTGATGCAAAATTAATGGCGATAAAATTCAGGGGATTATTGATTTCATGTGCCATTCCAGCAGCAAGCTGACCGATCATCTCCATTTTTTGAGACTGCTGGAGCTGGATCTGAAGTTTTTCACGCTCTGTTTCAGCAATTTTTTTTGCAACGATATCCCACGTCAGGTTGGCCAGAACAGTTACCCAGCGAACATCGGTCTCGTTATACTCTCCGGGTTTGTTTCCAATACCAATAATGGCGACAATCTCGTCGTTTCGAATGACAGGAACAATCAGTTCGCACCGAATTTCGGCAAGGCAATTCCCCCGCATCCACATGCAATGCTTGAGCACTGGATCATAATTGTGAATCACTGCTCTCTGATCCCGTATTGCATCAGCCCATGGCCCGCTTTCGTCCAATGGAAAATAGAGTCCCTTTTCCTTTCGGCGACACGTCGTATCTTCGGTATCCATTGAGCAAGCTTGCATTGAGAGTGATGTCTGATCTTTTGCGACAAAAAAAACATAGCCATTTTTGCTGTTTGTCAGCCGTTCAGCCTCCTGAAGCGTCTCTTTTAGCAACATTTCCAGCGTAGAGGTTTCAGCAATCTGGAGAATGCGAAGCCTGAATCGCAGGAGAAATTCGTAGCGCTTGCGTTCGGTAACGTCATCGAACATCGAAACGAAATACCCTTTCTGCGGGCAGTATATTGAAACTTCAAACCATTTTCCCATCGGTTCAAGGAAGATTTCAAAATGATCGGCTTTCCCGGTTTCGGCTACGTGACAATGTCTTTCGAGAAATTCGGGCTGAGATTGCTCAATACCCGGAAAAATCGCTGATATTTTTTGTCCAACCACATTTTTTATGCCGGTTATTTTCTCGTAACCGGCATTCACCTCTTCATGAACAAAATCGACAGCACATCCATTTTCGTAAATGACCCGGCCATACACGTAAGCGCTCTGCATGTAATCGATAAGATTTCTGTGAGAGGCCCGGTTGGCAGAAAGCTCTTCATTAGCTTGTGTCAGTTTTGCTTTTTCCTGTTTTTTTGCCTGACGAACATCCTGTTTCTGCTCAATCTGCGTCTGCTGGTTTGTCTCAATAAGATCAAGAGAGTGAGCTTGTCGTTTTCCGAGCTCACTTCTCAATTCAAGCAGCTCCTCATGTTGTATTTCAAGCTCAACCTGGTTAACGGCCAGTTCATGGGCAAGACGGCTTATCTCCTCAGGTGAGGCGAAAACACGCGCATTACTTTCTCCCTTTTCTTGCAGACGCTTTTCAGCCACTTGCCGCAACGCCGCAAGATTATGATAAGACATCTCTTTTGGTTTCATGATTGACAGGGATCAATTTTTCGATTAACAGCAGATATGAAAGATTACTGGTAAATGTACTGAAATTTTGAAAAGGTGGTATCTCCTTCTTTTTGTCGGTTGCCTGTCAGCGTTGGTGTCAGTCTGGCAGAGAGTGCCCCGCCCGCCGTCTTATTCAGCAAAGAAGCAAAAAGGCATCGTCTCCGAATGTTTTTCAGCGGCGAGTGTGCCTGAATCAGAGTGTCACTCCAGTAATAAAGCGGTATCAAAAGAATGATTTCAGATAATTTGCTGATTTTATTTACCTTCGATTGGGTTGTTCTTTTTGTACTGTTACACCTTTTGTTATTAACCTCTCCGATGACTGTATTGGCAGTGTACGTGCCACGGGAGGTGAGTGGTTCAATAGTAATAGACTGGTTTTGGCGTTTTTGTGAAATTACTGATTATAGTGGTGAAGAATATCTAATCATCCGTGTCAACGGAGCAGCGTGAATGCAGAGGAGCCAAAGGAATGTCGGAATATTATGAAGCATCAGCCTCTTTTCTATCGAGAGCAACACATCCGGCTATTACCGTCGCGTCTATGAGGATCGGTTACGCACGTTGCCGTATGGTTGTTGAAGAGGGGTGCTCTCCGGATTTGCTTTATCTTGATGTCAATGAAGCTTATGAGAAGTTGGCAGGACTCGGAAACCTGACAGGTCTCAGAATGAGGGAGGTTTTATCCGGAATTGCCGAGTTACAACCTGATTTTATTGAAAAGCACAAAAGGGTTGTTGAATCAGGTATTCCTGACCAATTCGAAGTTTATCTGAAACCACTGCATAAATGGTATGATATCTCCCTCTTCAGCCCCCGGAAAGGCGAGTGTATTTCGCTCGTTGATGACATCACGGGACGCAAGCAGACCGAAGAGCTGCTGAGACAAAGTGAAGAGCGATTCAGGTTGCTGTTCGAAAATCACTCTGCGGTCATGATTCTTCTTGACCCTGATACGGGCGACATCATGAACGCGAACCGAGCTGCTGCGGATTTTTATGGCTGGTCAATTGAAGAGCTCAAGCGAATGAGTATACAACAGCTCACCAGTGTCAATGCTGATGAGGTGAAAAGTAAACTGTATAAATGCCAGACGGCAGAGCAGAGCCGTTTTTTATTTGAGCACCGCATAGCCGATGGTTCTTTGCGTAATGTAGAGGTATTCAGCAATCTGGTTCGTGTGGCAGGTAAAGAGCTTCTTTATGCCATTATTCACGACATCACCAAGCGCAAACATGCTGAAGAGAGGTCGCTGGCTGTTTTTATTGCCAAGCAGAACGAATACAATGAAGCTGAAAAAGCGAGACGGCAGTTGGACAAACAATACCAGACCCTTATATCAGCCTCTCCCGACAGCATCATAACGACCCATCTTAATGGTATCATAAGCAGCATTTCGGATATCGGTCTTGAGATATTTGGCGCAAGCAAAAAA
>CAINOO010000258.1 GCA_903851535.1 uncultured Chlorobiaceae bacterium
CAAGCTGCCCGACACGCTACTCCTCGACCTTTCCATGCCGGGAATGGCGATGGGCAAAAATCAGGTGACGCTTGTCAAAAAGAGCGGCTGCATGTACGAAGGAAAGGGAATCATTGTCCGCTGCATGAGCGGTCGCACGCTTTGGCAAGTGACCCTTCTCTCCGATGAACTCAACAATCCGGCCTTTACCTTCAATGCAAGGGAGTGAGCACCCATCTCCCGATAAGGTGCGCTGCGACCACTGCCTTCAGGAGACGAGCAAGGCATCGGCCATTACCGCCACGACTAAGGGTGAAACCCGGTACTTCTGCTGCCACGGCTGCCTCGGTGTCTACGAGCTTGTCCACAGCAACTCGCTGGACGCCTTCTACAACCAGCGATGCGACTGGCAACCGGGCCCTCCGGGCACCCAGGTAAAGCTCGAAGCCGCAGCCTTTCGCGACACCGTAACCATCAGCGGCAGCGAAAGCCACATTGAGCTGCTGCTCTCAGGCATCAGGTGCGCCTCATGCGTCTGGCTCATCGAAAAGTTTCTGATGAAACAGGAGGGCATCCTCTCGGTAAGGGTAAACTATGCCACCCACAAAGCCGTTATCACCTGGGCCTCCGAAACAATCGCCCTTGACACCATCCTGAATGCCATTCGCTCCATCGGCTACCTCCCCCACCCCTCCCGTCGCAACGACAGCGCCAAACTCTTCGCGCATGAAAAACAGGAGCTGCTCCTGCGCTTCGGTACCGCCGGATTTTTTTCCATGCAGCTCATGCTCTTCACCGCCGCGCTCTATGCCGGTTTTTTCGAAGGAATGGAGGAGCGCTACCGGCTTGCCTTTCAGATTATTTCATGGGCACTGGCCACGCCGGTGCTCTTCTACTCCGGCTACCCCTTTCTCTCCAGCGCATTCCGCTCGCTGAAGCGATTGACGCTCAACATGGATGTGCTCGTCGCTCTCGGATCACTCTCCGCCTACTGTTACAGCATTGCCATGATTTTTTATGGAGGTGAACTCTTTTTCGACACCTCCGCCATGATCATCACCTTCATCCTGCTTGGGCGATTTCTCGAAGCTGGATCACGCCTCAAGGCAGGCAACGCCATAGCCGAACTGGCTGAACTCCAGCCACACGAAGCCTTGCTGCTCTCCGAAAGCGGTGAAACCAGCATGGTACCCATTGCCGCCGTGAAAATCGGGAACCGGATAGAGATTATCCCCGGCGACAGAATCCCGCTTGACGGCACCGTTGTGGAGGGAGAAGCGGAGGTGAACGAAGCGATGCTCACCGGAGAGTCGAACCCCGTGCTGAAAGAGCCGGGCAGCAAGGTGTTTGCCGGAAGCTTTTCGATGAACGGGCGGCTCAGCATACAGGTCACCGGCAATGCAGAGAACACCCTGCTTGCCCGTATCATTAACACCGTTGAAGAGGCACAGGCCCGCAAGGCCCCCATTCAGGGCATCGCCGACAAAACCGCAGGCTACTTTGTCCCGGCCACCATCACGCTCGCCCTCGCCACCTTTCTCTACTGGAAACTCACCACTGGCAGCAACGTCACCGCCCTGATGAACGCCGTCTCGGTGCTCGTCATCGCCTGCCCCTGCGCACTCGGTCTCGCCACACCGCTCGCCATTCTGGTCGGCACAACGGCTGCGGGCAAGAGAGGAATTCTCGTTAAAGGGGGCGACATTTTTGAGACCGTCTCAAAAACCACCACCGTCGTGCTCGACAAAACCGGCACCCTCACCACCGGCAAACCCTCCATGACCGACAGTCACGACTACGGCCTCACGCCAACGTTTATGCAACATGTCGCCTCGCTCGAAGCCGCCTCGGAGCACCCCACCGGACGCGCCATTGTTGCCGCATGGCAAGGTGAGCGACTGGCAGTAACGCAATTCAGGGCCACACCGGGCAGAGGAGTCTCAGGAATCATTGAGGGAGAAATCTGGCGGGCAGGGTCGAGAGCCTTCATGGTGCAGGAGCAGGTTGAGCTTCAGCCGCTCCATGAAAGCTGCGCCTCTGCGCTCGAAGCTGAAGGAAAAACCCTCGTGATGGTCGCCTGCGGCCAAAAACTTGCCGGTATCATCGGCCTGATTGACGACCTGCGCCCGGACGCCCTTCCCCTCATTGCCGGGCTCCGCAACAAAGGGTTCTCTCTGAAAATGCTAACCGGCGACAACCAGGGAGTGGCCAACTACATCGCCGCCAAATGCGCCATCACCGACGTTCAGGCGGGGCTCGGGCCGCTTGAAAAAGCCGCTGTTATCCGCGCCCTCAAAGCAAAGGGCGAGTGCGTCATGATGGTCGGCGACGGCATCAACGACGCTCCCGCACTGACTGAAGCCGACACCGGCATCACCCTCGGCCACGCCTCCGGCATTGCCCTTGAGAGCGCCAGCGTCGCCATCCTCAACGATGACCTCCGGCTCATCAACACCCTGATGGAGAGCTCCACGAAATGTTTTTCCATCATCCGGCAGAACCTTCTCTGGGCGTTTTCGTATAATCTCATAGCGCTGCCACTCGCCATGTCGGGTGTGCTGCACCCCATCATCTCCGCACTGCTCATGGTTATCAGCTCCCTTGTGGTGGTAAGCAACTCATTGAGGCTTCGAGGGGGGCGTGAAAGACATCTGACA
Source organism: uncultured Chlorobiaceae bacterium (assembly GCA_903851535.1). Classification (GTDB taxonomy): domain Bacteria; phylum Bacteroidota; class Chlorobiia; order Chlorobiales; family Chlorobiaceae; genus Chlorobium. The sequence continues at coordinate 2,637 of CAINOO010000258.1, forward strand.
GTGCTCCACAGCAATTGATTCCGTAACAAGACGCCACGAAGTCATACCTGTCTAACCCGTGATTATGGAATGACTTTTTCTTCATCGCACACTCAAAACGCTTACGACAATTATGACTGATAGCCAGAGCAATAAACTGATTGAATAACCATCATGTACACAACCTTTTACCTTATCGGCATCGGTCTTTTTATCGGCGTCGCTGCATGGTTCCTCTTTATCTGGGCCGTCAAAAGCGGCCAATTCGATGACACCGAAGCGCCAAAATACCGGATGCTTGACGATGATGACGAGCCAGCCAAACCAGCGACTCCTGCAAAGCCAGAAAAGAAAAAAAGCTCATGAGTAGCGCACCCCTTCTCGCCATGCTGCTCTCCGGACTTGCCGGAGGATTTGGCCACTGCATCAGCATGTGCGGGCCGGTGGTTGCCGCCTTCACCGTCGGCGAAACCCGACAGGGAGTGCTTCACCACCTGCTCTACAACCTCGGACGA
>CAINOO010000259.1 GCA_903851535.1 uncultured Chlorobiaceae bacterium
GTGAGTTGCGTTCATGAGTGATGCTCCCGGTAAGTTGCGCTTGCCTTGCGTAGCCATGCAAATTCGAGTCGTTGAAACCCATCCCGTCAATCTTGTCGGTTGCCGTTCTGGTATCAGACCAGTAAAGAGAGGTTGTAGCATCAGCTTTTGCAACAATGACAGCCTGATCGATGCTTTGAGCATAATCCTTGTCACCGGGCCGCAAAATATAAGCGACCTTGCCTCCTCCATACGCATCGCCGACCTTGAGTTCCACCGCCAAAGAGAGCGGTGAAAGAGCGAGCGTGCCCACAGCGGTAAGCAGCAGCGTCTGCAGTGGTCGGGTGAAAACTTCTTGTCTATAATTGTTCATAACGGATCCATTTTTTCAACAAGAGAGATGAAACATCAAAACTTTCTTATGGGTCTGACCCGCAAGCGACTCTCCCTGGAACGGATATGCTCTTTGCCGTCAAAGAATCGCTGGCTCCAGGCGCTGTCGGGCTCAAAGGCTGAAGAACTCCAGTAGTCGGCACTCTGAAATCCTCCAAGCGACTCTTTGTTTAAAAAGAGCTTGTTCAGATCCTCCTTTGTTGGAAGTGCCCAATCCCTATAACCTTTTAAGGTCAGGCTGTCGCATGTCGCTTTTGCATCAGACCAGCTCATTGGGTTTTCCAAATCGGACAATGCGGCAATAACGCCGTGTTGTTGGGGTACTCTTGAGTTGCTTTGTTCAATAAAGACAATCATTCCACCTTCATGGATATTTCCTTTCTTGAGCGGCTCCGCCATCAAAACAACAAAAGCTACAACCACACCGAAGAAGGAGGCGAGCATGGCTTTCAATAGTTGGCGAGCCAAAGTTTTAGCAGGAGATCTCATCATCGTTTTTCTGCCTTGATAAGTGCTGAGCGTTTTTCCACGCTCTCAGCATCGCTCAGCTTCCCTGTTTTTTGATAAATGAGAGCAAGATTATCAAGAACTTTGGCTACGGTGGGGTGAAGAGGCCCCAGAGAGCTCTCTGCAATTGCGAGTGATCGCTTGCAGTGTGATTCAGCCTCTGCGTACCTCTTTTCCACAGTATACTGCACTCCTAAATTGTTGATGCTTATGACCAAATCAGGATGATTGCGGCCCAAAATTCTTTCCTGGATGGCAATGGCACGCTTGAAGCAAAGACTTGCAGCTTTGTAATTGTGCTGTGCACTATAGAACAAACCAAGGTTGTTGAGACTTGTTGCGAAATTGATATTTGCGGTACCATTGATCTTTTGCCGAATGGCGAGCGCTTGCTTGCAGAGAGTCAGTCCGTCAGGGTAATTGCCCTTAATACGAAGCAACACGGCGAGGTTATTGATCGTTGTTGCAACATCAGGGTGCTCGATACCAAAAAGCTTTTTCTGGATAGCGAGAGCCTTGCGGTACTGAGATTCAGCCTCACGGAGGTTGCCTTTGGTTTTGTTCAGTTCTGCCAGGTTGTTCAGGCACAGGGCAGTAGTTGCATTCTGCTGGCCAAAAATATCTTCATTGATGGCTTTCGCCTGGAGATAGAGCGCTTCAGCCTCAGTATACTTCCCTGATGCAAAACAGATTCCGGCGAGGTTGTTGAGGCTTGTTGCTACATCGGGATGCTGCATGCCAAAGTTTTTTTCGCGGATGGCGAGCGCACGCCGACAGAGTTGGTCGGCCTCTCCATATTTGGCCTGGTTTTTGTAGAGTATTGCGAGATTATTCAGGGTTGCCGCCAAGAGGGGATGCTGCTGGCCAAAGAGCTTCTCACGGATGGTGAGTGCCTGATTGAAGAACGAGAGAGCCTCGGCAAAGCGATTTTGCACTCGGTACAACTCTCCAAGGTTATTGAAACTTGTGGCTATATCGGGATGAAACGGGGGATAAATTTTCTGCATGATGCTTATTGCACTCAGGTAGAGCGTTTCCGCTTTTTTTAACTTTCCCTCGGCAAAGTATATTGTCGCAAGGTTGTTAAGACTTGTTGCCACATCGGGCTGGTCTGCGCCAATGTGCTTGTGGCGGATGAGAAGCACACGATTCGCGAGTCGAACGGCATTGATGTATTTGTTTTCGGCAACATAAACCCCGGCAAGGTTGTTCATAACCGTTATGATATCAGGATGATTTTCCGGGAAAATTTTCTCCCGAATGGCAAGAGCACGCAGGTAGAGCGTTTCAGCCTCCTTATACCGCCCCAATGCAAAATAGAGCACGCCGAGGTTGTTGAGACTTGTTGCTATAGCAGGATTATTTGGATCAAAAGTATTTTCCAGAATGGCAAAAGCACGCAGGTAGAGCGTTTCAGCCTCCTTATACCGCCCCAATGCACAATAGAGCCCGGCGAGGTTGTTGAGACTTGTTGCTAGTAGAGGGTGATCAGGTCTAAAGGCCTTTTCACGAAGAGTGAGTGCACGCAGGCAGAGCGGTTCAGCCTCGCTGTAGCGACCCTCAATCCGATACAAATCTGCAAGATTGTTCAATGGCGTTGCGAGAGCTGGATGTTCAGCACCGAAATTCTTTTGCAAAAGAGTGATCGCCCGCAGGAAGAGTGCTTCGGCTTCAGCATGCCGGCCTTCAGCAATCAGAATTTTTCCAAGGTTGTTCACGCTCTGGGCTACATCAGAAGAAGAGGAGCCGGAACTTTTTTCGCGGATGGCCAGTGCGCGCTTGCAGAGTAACTCCGCTTCAGCATAGCGGCACTGAAGGCGATATAACTCTGAGAGGTTTGCCAGGCTGAGAGCAACATCGGAGTCAAAGGGGGAATTGATTTTTTCACGGATGGCGAGGGCACGCCGGTAGAGTGGCTCTGCCTTACGAAAATTTCCTTGAACCCTGTAGATCTCAGCCAGATTATTCAAACTGACAGCAATATCGGGATGAAGAGGGTTCAGGATTTTTTCGCGTATGGCAAGTGCATGCATGAAGAGAGGGACTGCTTCTGCATCGTGGGCTTGGGTAGCATAGAGTGCTGCAAGATTATTGAGACTGAGGGCAAAATCAGGATGAAGTGTACCGAGATTCTTTTCAGCGGTAGCTACAGTCTGCTTTGCAACGGTGAGGGTTGATTCATAATTAGCTGAAGTGTAGAGCACTTCAGCATCAATGTTTACTGACGCGCTCACATCTCCGGGGCATTGCATCCCTGCACAGGAGAGAACAACAAAAAGTGCGCTTAACGAGAGCCAATGACGACAGTCATTCCGCCAGCAAGGCTTTTTATTCTCCGCCCCCGGCAAGTGCAACGCATTGATGTGACTTTCGCGTAGCGCACCTGACCTCAACTTCTCGTTTCTCAATCTGCTCATGGTGTACAAAATGTGATTACCGAGCCGTTTTGAAATTCATACACATCCTTTATGAAGTAAATCTACGATATAAATAAATTATAAACCAGCAGTCTCCACTAAAAAATAATGAGGGTCTGGAACACTGTTGAGAAACGCCGATATTGGAAAGTGCGGGGTAATGTTCACTGCAGGATCGTGATAGCCTATAATTTATTTGCATAGAGAAGGATATGTAGGAGAATGGTTCAGGGTGTCATTGCGCTGTTTTTGCTTCTTGTCCTGAACAGCGCCGCCAAAACCGGAGAGTACCACAATGTTGTCGTAAAAAAACTGATTACCTCATCCGGATCGAGCAATGGTGAACGGCTGACAGGAGGGGCAGCGCCTTTCCGCTGCATGAACAGGTCAGGTTACCAACTTAAACTCAGCCATTTTTTGTCTACCGGCTGGGGTCCACTTCAATTAACTGAATTATCAAACAAGTGTGAGTTAATCAAGGTGCAGTATAGCCCGAGGCGATTCCGTATCCAAACGACGAACCGGCAGCAGAGCTGCTGAAACGGATTCTCGAAGAAAAAGCAAAGCTCGAAAGCACCAAAAAGCCCAGATCAAGGCGTTCAGGTAAAACGGAGATAGTTGTTGCTTGAAAGCGAACTGTTCACCAAATTTAAAAAAGGAAAAAAGCAGTTATCGGCCACGTTGTAGATCGTTATGGACTCATGATGAAAATCCGGACACTCAGACTAATAAACTTCAGAGGTATTGAAAAGTTGCACCTTCCATTTGAATCGGGTCTGACGGTTATCGCTGCGGTTAACGGGGGAGGAAAAACAACGGTCGTTGATGCATTGGCCATGTTGCTCTCATGGCTCACGGCACGAACGAGACGAGATTCGGGTAAGGGGCGTTATATCAAGGATGTTGAGATTAAAAATGGAGCTAAATTTTCTCTTATTTCCGCTCAGACATCTTCTGGCGAGTGGTTAATTGCAAAATCCCGCGTAGGAACAGGTGGTATCAGCATGAGTAACTTTACCGCTCTTCAGGATATCGTTCGTCACTTTCGGCATCAGTTGGAGAGTGAAAATTCCCTGCCTGTTTTTACCTGTTATCCTGTTGATCGGGCA
>CAINOO010000260.1 GCA_903851535.1 uncultured Chlorobiaceae bacterium
GCAAGGAGGGTGGAAAAATGTTTAACCGTCGAGCCGTAGAAGAGATACAAACATGGTATAACCGGATCACGCGCAAACCGCTGGTCATACGCGGTGCCCGGCAGGTTGGCAAAACAACAGCCGTCCGGCTTGCCGCCGGGGAGCTTGCGGTCGAAATTCTTGAAATCAACCTTGAACGTCATACCGAACTTGAGCCTCTCTTCAAAAGCAGCAAACTCGAAGAGCTGCTCTTGACGTTTTCGCTGATAAGCGGCCAAAAAATCAGTAAAGAGAGCAGGGTAATCCTTTTTCTTGATGAAGCACAGGCTACCCCTTCGGCATACGCATGTCTGCGGTACTTCCATGAGGATATGCCGGGCCTTGCCGTCATTTTGACCGGCTCGTTACTCGATCAGGTGCTGCATGAGAAGGCTCTCCCGACTCCGGTCGGACGTGTTGAACACCTCTTTATGGGCCCGCTCACCTTCGAAGAGTTCCTTGCAGCCACCGGAGAGTCGGCTGCCCTCAGCGCCATTGAGATGCTCACACGGAGCACCATGCACCTCATCCCCGATAGTGTGCACGAAAATTTGATGGCCCAGGTGCGACGCTACACCCTCTGCGGTGGAATGCCCTTTTGTGTCCAGACGGCCATCGACACCCGGTTCAGTCATACTGAAATAGCGAAATATCAAATCGAACTTCTGCAAAGCTACAAGGATGACTTTGCAAAGTATACCGGTTCACAAACCGCACTGCAACTCAACGCATTTTTTAATGGCATTATCGGTCAGATCGGCCTTCAGTTCTCCCACAAACAGGCCAACGAAATAGCGCTTAACAGCAGCGGCAATAACCGCCAGTTGAACCTGGCTCTTGAACGATTTCTCGAAGCAGGGCTCTTCTATCGCGTTCTGCACTCCGGTGCCGATACCATCCCCCTTGGTGGCGACACAAAAATCAGGATCAGCAAATTTTTATTTATCGACATCGGCCTGCTGCTTGCAGCACAGGGAGTTCCGGCACAAAGCATCATGAGTGCTCCTCTGGAACTGGCCAATCGCGGCATCATCGCCGAACAGTTTGTCGGTCAGCAACTCCTTGCAGCAAAAGCCGGTTACATCAACCCGGCGCTCTACTCCTGGCAACCCCCGAAATCTGAAGGGCAAGCCGAGATCGATTTTCTCTACGAAAGCGGAAACCAAATCTACCCGGTAGAGGTGAAATCAGGCACAAGCGGCACCATAAAATCGCTCCACGCCTACATGACAAAAAAACAATCTACCGAAGGCATCAGAATCAGTTCAGCCAAACCCTCCGTTCACGAACTGACCGCAAAAATGAACCGGCAGGCAAAAGCGTTCCGCCTGCTCAACCTCCCCTTTTACCTGATCAACCAGATTGAGCGGTTGGTCAATGAGAGATGAATCAAAACCGGACCGCCGAGTGGCCTGCCTTTTGGCCCCTTCGGGGTTACCCGCCTTATTGAAGGAGAAACAAGGCCTGCGCTATTTGTTGCGTGTTGCAGCACCACATTGGAGGCGGCTGCAAGCGGGCTGATGATTTGGGCCGTATAATCGTGCTGAATCAGGAAACCGGTCTGGAGGTCAAATCTGAACGGCTGCACCCGGCTGTGTGTGGGAATAGCGTCAGGAAAGCGCGCGTCCGCCGTACGCGGCAATTGCCTTTTCTGCTGTTTCGGTCAGGGTCATCATTGCCATTTCCATTTGGAAAAATGAGCCCTGCTGTATAGATTGAGTTTAAATTATTTTAAGAATTACATGCATTTTAAACCAGTTCTTCGATAAAGCGAATCGCCATGATTGAAAATCGTATACGGCAGGCTCGGCAGGCGGCAGGGCTTACATTGGCTGCATTGGGAGCTAAAATTGGGGTCACCCACACTGCTATCCAAAAGTATGAGAAGGGCATCATTACCCCCTCATCGTCAATATTGTTGAAACTTGCTCAGGCCTGCGGAGTACGCACTGAATATTTTTTCCGTTCGCATACCGTTGAATTGGTAAATCCTGAGTTCCGCAAGTTATCAACCTTTGGCAAAACAGCACAAGAAGAGCTTACCATCAAAGTCATTGATCTGGTTGAAAAGCGGGTAGAACTTCTCGGTTCATTTCCAGACTCCCCTATCCCTGCATTCGAGCTTCCTGCTGGCCTTCCAGAACACATTGAAAACCTTGACCAGATCGAAGCGATTGCTGACAAAGTACGCAACACATGGATGCTCGGCATGGATCCGATACCGGATGTATGCGACACTTTTGAAGCCTGCGGGCTACTGGTCATCGTTGTCAACAATAATCATCCTGGATTCTCCGGTTTAAAAGCTACAGCCCGAACAATTGATGGCCGAACCTATCCCACTCTTGTGGTGTCAGCTCGCTGGCCGGGAGATCGGCAACGTTTCACACTGGCGCATGAATTGGCTCATCTCTTGCTCTCAGGTCGTCTTGCAGATAACCTTGATGAGGAAAATGCCTGCAACCGTTTTGCCGGAGCCTTCCTTGCTCCGGCCGTTGCCGTAACCCGCCTGCTTGGTCAGCACCGTGATGCTTTGGAATGGAAAGAGATCTACACCCTCAAGCACGAATTCGGACTCTCTATGGCAGGGTGGCTTATGCGCGCAAAACAATGCAATGTCATAACTGAAGCACTCTACCGTTCAATGACAATACGGTTTTCAGCAAAAGGGTGGCGCAAACTTGAACCGGAAGAGCCTGTACCACAAGAAAACCCGAAACTCTTTGAGCAACTGGTCTACCGTGCACTCGGTGAACATTGCATCCCGGAATCAAAAGCGGCCGAATTGCTTGGTATCCCGATGATGTCGTTTTACAAACAACGCCAACTCGAAACAACGGATGATGCTCCTCATCAGTGACGCAAACATTCTGATCGACATGGAATCCGCTGAACTCCTGGAGAGAGTGTTTCAACTACCAATGCGTATTGCAATACCGGATATACTCTACAGGGAGGAGATAGAACCCGGCACCCCGGGACTTGAATTCATTGGATTATGCCTGCTTGAAATTACAGGAGAATATGTTGCATACGCCGTAAATCTTTTAAAAAAATACGGCAAAGGCCCAAGTCACAACGATTATCTTGCTCTGGCTTTAGCGAAACAAGAGGGCTGCCCATTGCTCACTGGCGATAAACAGTTAAGGAAAGTTGCCTTATCAGAAGAGGTCTTGACAAAGGGGACAATCTGGTTGCTCAGAACTATGGTGGAACACAACATAGTAACCGTACAGCAAGCCCTTGATTCAATCGAGAAAATGAGAACAGCCGGTCGCAGACTTCCCTGGTCAGAAGCTGAAAGAATCTTGCTCAATCTGCTTTGAGCCTCTCCCTGCACTGCTCCGCCATCCGCTCAATTTTTGCGCTGCCAGAAAAAAACCGGGTTTGGCTAAACAGATATCGCTCTACAAATATGGCATTTACGAGAGATTTCAAGGACGCGGTAAAAAGCCGGGAAGAAGATATTTTCATTTACACTAATAGATGGATGAACATGTATCAACCACAACCACCCGGGAACAAGCCACTTGTTGAGTTTGTTGAGGTCGGGGTCACAAAGCTGAGCCCGAAAGGGACAACGACAATCATTCTTGACCGAATATCGTTTACCGCCCGCCAAGGCGAAATAACCGGCATCATCGGAGCTTCAGGAAGCGGCAAAAGCACCCTGATTCGACTCTGCAACCGTCTTGACGATCCTTCAGAAGGGAAGATTTTGCTGCATGGGCAAAACATCGCCGCCATAGACCCGCTGCTGCTACGTCGAAAAATTGCGATGGTGCTGCAAAAGCCCTTCATGTTTGAAGGCACACTCCTTGAAAACCTGCAACGACCATTCATGTTCCGCAACATGGCTCCACCTTCAGCCGAAAGCCAGGACATTACCCGCGTGCTTGATCTCGTTCAACTCTCCCGGGAGATGCTTCAGCGGGATGCCCGTTCACTTTCCGGTGGCGAACAACAGCGGGTCAATCTGGCTCGTGCGCTTGTCAACCATCCAGAGGTACTGTTGCTCGATGAACCCACCAGCGCCCTCGACCGCCCGTCAACAGCACGACTGGCCAGCACACTCAACACCATCTGCCAAAATGAGCATCTGGCCATTATTGTGGTGACCCACGACCTCTATCTTGCTGAACACACCGTCAATCACCTGATCTACCTCGAAAAGGGGCGGATTGAGGAACAGGGCACTTGCACACAGATGCTCGCCATGCCGCAAACAACCGCGTTCAGCAATTTTCTGGCACAACCCGAACGAGAAGAGACATCATCCTCATGAACAATCCGCAACACATCATTCCGCTGAATGTGATCCAGTTGGTCTCGGCCTACGCGCTGATTCTGCTTTCGCTGGGCCTCGCACGCCTGCAGCACATTGGGCACGAAAAACAGCTTCTCTGGAGTTCAATCCGTATGCTCGTTCAACTCATCGCGGTCGGCTACCTGCTGCATCTGATCTTTGCCATCAACTCTCCCCTGCCGGTCGTGCTCATGCTGCTCACAATGGCCGGTTTTTCGCTCCAGGTGGCAGGATCGCGCATCAAGAAACGGATGCCAAATTTCTATCGTGTGGTAGGAAGCTCCATTTTCATTGGCTGCGGAGGAGTAACCTTCTATTTCTGCCTGCTGGTCGTTGGCTACTCGCCCTGGTTCGATCCCCGCTATCTCATCCCTCTGGCAGGCATGATTTTCGGCAACGCCATGAACGGTGCAAGCCTTGCCGCCGAAAGGCTCTCGTCAGAAATGCACGAACGACGCGAAGAGATTGAATGCGCCCTCTCGCTTGGAGCAACCTCCCGACAATCCGCCGGAGAGGCTATCCGGAATGCCTACAGCGCCGCCCTGCGCCCAACCATCAACACGATGGCCGCTACCGGTATCGTTGCCCTGCCCGGCATGATGACCGGCCAGATTCTTTCAGGCACAGAACCCATCATCGCCGTGCGCTACCAGATTGCCATACTCTGCGCCATAACCGGAGCTGTAGCCGTAACCTCATTTTTGATTGTGCAACAAGGCTACCGCCGCTTCTTTACCGATGCCCATCAATTGAAGAGTGAGTGATGTAGCTGTGGCATTTCGGATCAAGCTGATTGTGCACTTTGACGACAAAATCTTGTATCTTTGAAAAGGAACAAGAGTTCAATGATCACTACAGGGAGGAATGGGCGCCATTTCGAATCAACTTGAATTGCTCGGAGCTGAAGCATTTCCACAGATTCGCGCAGCGCTGACATGAAACTCGACAGCATGTAACTCAAGGGCTATAAAACAA
>CAINOO010000261.1 GCA_903851535.1 uncultured Chlorobiaceae bacterium
CCTTCGTGGTACCTTTTCCGTAACGCTCACAACACAGGCTTTTGACCAATGCTGCTTACGGTGGTTTGCCACCTGCTCCTGCAAGCCGATGGCGAGGGGCCTACCCTCATCTCTCATACCGCTTTCTGCGGCACACTGATGTTGGTGACCCTGATCAATGCAGAGCACTTGCAGCATTTGCGGCGAATCAACTCGGAAAAGTTGACCGATGGATTAATAATGCCGGTACCGCGGGGCAGTTGAAACGACCGTTATGGGAACTTGATGCAGACGATATTCTGGAAACCTGTACGACCAACCTTTCCGGCTCCATCATGATGAGTGCGGAAGCTGTCAGACTTATGGCAACGCAGTCCCCGTCATCGAAAGCGATCTACCATATTTTCAACATGGGCTTTTCATCCATCGGAGCAGCCTTTTCACGATCAGCCGTGCATCATAAGGCATCGAAAAGGGGGGTGGCGGAATTGACACATTTTCTTTCCGGAGAGTTGAAAAGTGCTGGCCTGTCAAGCATAGGCGTTCATGAACTCAGTCCCGGTCTCGTTTTGACTCATCTTCTCCTCCAGGATGCTTCACCCGATGCGAAGAAGTTTTTCAGCGTCGTCGCAGAAAGTCCTGAAAAGGTCGCCTCTACTCTTCTGCCGAAAATACGATTGATTACCGGCAGCAATCGCCTTGTCCGGTATCAGCCGTTGGTGATGACTTTTTTCAGGGTTCTACTCTCCCTGAAATTACCTTTCATTTTTGACTGGAGTTTTCATAAATTGCAAAACTGATAAATTTACAGGGTGGTCTGAAGCTACGCTTAATCTCTTTTCAAGAAACTGATGAAGCATCCGTTCTCTCTTCTTGTACTGTTTTTTTTCCTTCTTGTGGGCTGCTCCGGGAAGAGTAGCGAAAAAACAGGGAAAGAGCACGCTCTGAACCGCAAATTAAAGATTGGTCTGGTTTTTGATGTCGGCGGAAGAGGGGATAAGTCATTTAATGATTCGGCCTATAATGGTCTGGAAATGGCTAAGCAAAAGCATGGAACTACTTTTTTGTACATCGAACCGCAGGGAGAGGGAGCCGATCGTGAAGCAGCGTTGCGCCAGATGGCTACAGACCCCGATATCGGCCTGATTATCGGCGTAGGTCTTCTTTTCAGTGATGACATTACTGCAATTGCCGCCGAATTCCCCGACAAGAAATTTGCCTGTATTGACTATATCAGTAAACCTGGAGTTCCCGTACCCGTCAACCTCCAGGGAATTGTTTTTGAAGAAAAAAAAGGATCTTATCTGGCAGGAGCTTTGGCCGGACTTGTTACCAAAACCAAAACAGTTGGGTTCATCGGGGGGATGGAGTCGAACATCATCAAAAAATTTGAGACTGGTTTTCTTGAAGGTGTTCATGCTGTCAATCCTGATGTTAAAGTGATTTCAGGCTATATCGGCATGACAGGTGCAGCGTTCGCCAATCCAGCCAAAGGTAAGGAACTTGCACTTGGACAGTACGGCAGGGGAGCGGATATCGTCTATCAGGCAGCAGGAGCGAGTGGTCTCGGAGTCATTGAGGCAGCCAGGGAGAGCAAAGGGCTCGTGATATGCACCGATCGTGACCAGGAAGCTGAAGCTCCCGGATTTGTGTTGTCAAGTATGACCAAGGCTGTCGACAGAGCTGTTCTGAAAACCGTTGAAAATGTTCTCGATGGGAGCTTTAAGGGAGGCGGTGTCACGGTGTTCGGTCTTGCGGACCGCTATACCGACTATGTGTACAACCAGAAGAACGCATCGCTGATCGGTACAAAAAATCATGACCAGGTTGAGGAGATTCGGAAAAAAATTGTTGAAGGGAAAATTGTTGTCAATGAGACCGCCGTTGGACAATAATGGTTGCTAAACCGATAAGGAGCCACGAAGGGTGGTGCAGTGAGCGGAAAATTGAAGTGATTGTTAATTGATTGAAGGTAAAATACTGGTGAATAAAAAAATCCTTGTGACCGGCGCAACCGGTTTTATTGGTTCGGTTCTTGTAAAAAAACTGGCTTTAACACCTGATGAAATTTATATCCTTGTCCGGAAAAGTTCTGATTTAACCTCTCTTTCGGATGTCTTGGACAAGGTCAGGCTTGTCTATGGTGATATTACCGACAGGGCATCTGTTCAGTCAGCTTTAGAGGGTATTGATCTTGTCTATCACTCTGCAGGTCTTACCTACATGGGCGACAAAAAAAACGAGCTTCTCTACAAAATCAATGTTGAAGGTACCCAGAATATTTTACAAGCCGCTCTTGCTGCCGGTGTTAAAAGAGTTGTGCATGTCAGCTCCATAACTGCAGTAGGAATTGCCTTCGATAAAAAACCGGTCAACGAATCCGTCGAATGGAACTTCACATCCATAGACCTTGAATATGCAAGGACAAAACATCTTTCCGAAATCGAAGTTGCCAAAGCTGTAAAAAAAGGATTGGACTGCGTTATTGTCAATCCCGCATTTGTTTTCGGGGCAGGTGATATTAATTTCAATGCCGGCCGGATCATCAAGGATATTTACAACAAAAAGCTTCCGTTTTATCCGCTTGGCGGAGTCTGTGTTGTCGATGTTGAAAATGTGGCCGATACCATCATCACCGCAATGAAGAAAGGAAAAACAGGGGAACGCTATATCATCGGCGGTGAAAATGTATCCTACAAGCAGCTTGCTGATACTATTTCACGAATAACCGGGGCTCCGAAAGTCCTTTTCCCACTGCCCTTCTGGATGGCAAAGATCATCAGATCACTGCTGGATCGCTACAAAAACAAAAACAGGGTATCGAAACTTTTTAATCTTTCCATGTTCAGGGTAGCGTCAGAGTTTCTCTATTATGATTCATCCAAAGCAAAACTTGAGTTGAACCTGCGCACGGAGCCCCATGCAAAGAGTATTCAGAATGCCTACGAATGGTATCGGGATCGTAACATGCTTCGTTGAAAACAGCGAAGCAGACCGACTGCAACTTAAGGTTTTCGGCAGAAAATCATCATTCGCGGCGAATCATTTTCCATATAATGATCACCCTGATAGTTGCCCACTATTTCGGTCACAGCAAATCCTTCATCCTGAAGCATTGCTACAATCTCCTCCTTGCCGTATAACCGTACAGACTCACTGAAGGTGAGTTTTTCGCCGACAGGAGGGGTAATGGTAATGGTTTTGGTAATCCTGTCCTCATGAAATGCGCGTTGTTCCAGCAGCGTAAGGTTGCCGGCGATTCGTCGAGTTTCAGGGGCAAGATTTCTGGCAAGATGAACAGGATTGATAAGATCAAGCACATACCATCCTCCGGTTTTAAGCGCACGGTATACCTTGCCGAGCACGACACGGTCATCCTCTTTCAAGTCGAAATAGCCAAAACTGGTAAAAAGCTGCACAACAAGATCAAAAAGTCCACTGCCCGGGATATGCCTCATGTCGCAGCAGCTCAGTTCCAACTGCAGTGAGCACGTTATCGCCTCTTTTCGAGCCTCTTCAAGCAGAAAAGGCGAAAGGTCGTTTCCCGTAACGCAGAAGCCGAGCCGGGCCAGTTCAATCGCATGCCTTCCAGCACCACAGGCAATATCGAGTACCGATATCGAAGCCGGATCTTTTATCTCAAGACCTGATACGGATAGAATAGTACGAATGCAGCGGGCAGCCTCCTCCTGATCCCTATGACGGTAAACCTCAAGATAAAGCGGGTGATTAAACCACGTCTCAAACCAGTGACTCGATTCGTCCGTTCCTGAACTATCCTGACTCTTTACCATGTTCTTGTGAGAAAATGAGGTGATAAAAATAATGACCAGAGGAGCTATCCGGCAGAAATTATTTGCGTAATCACTATAATACTGTAGGTTAAGGTGCAAATATGGTATAAAAACTCTGCCACGGATGGTACCTATTATACGGTATTTTGTGGTAAGGTAAAACACATGAAGGGCACCTCGATGTATTCAAATGGAAGGCAAAAAAAATTGATTATCAAAACGTTACCTCCGCACGCTATATTAAAAGTGTTCTTATCACTCAGGAATAAGTAGAGCTTCTTCTATGTATTTGGTAAAGGATTTCATAAGGCAAACGCATGACTACTGAAAACCAGACCGAGCAAGGCCTCATTGATAAATTAAAAGACCTCAAATACACCTACCGTGACGACATTCGCGACCGTGATGCCCTGGAGAAGAACTTCCGCGAAAAGTTTGAAGCGCTTAACGGGGTTCATCTGAGCGATGCTGAGTTTGCCCGGCTGCTTGATCACATCATCACCCCCGATGTTTTCGCTGCTGCCCGTCATCTGCGTGAGCGCAACAGCTTTGATCGGGACGATGGCAAGACACTCTTTTACACTCTTGTCAACATCAGGGAGTGGTGCAAAAATACCTTCGAGGTAGTCAACCAGCTTCGCATCAACACCAATAACAGCCATCATCGATTCGACGTGATCCTGCTTATCAATGGCGTGCCGGTGATACAAATAGAGCTGAAAACCCTGGCTATCAGTCCGCGCAGAGCCATGCAGCAGATTGTCGACTACAAAAACGACCCCGGCAACGGTTACACCAGAACACTGCTCTGCTTCCTGCAACTCTTCATCGTCAGCAACCGCACCGATACCTGGTACTTCGCCAATAACAATAACCGCCACTTCACCTTCAATGCCGACGAGCGTTATCTGCCGTTCTACCAGTTTGCCGGTGAAGACAACAAGAAGATCACCCATCTCGACAGCTTCGCCGAGAAGTTTCTGGCTAAATGCACTCTGGGCGAAATGATCAGCCGCTACATGGTGCTTGTGGCCAGCGAGCAAAAGCTGATGGTGATGCGGCCTTACCAGATCTATGCTGTCAAGGCCATCGTGGAGTGCATTCACCAGAACAGCGGCAACGGTTACATCTGGCACACCACCGGCAGCGGCAAAACACTCACCTCCTTCAAGGCATCCACCTTGCTCAAGGATAATCCGGATATTGACAAATGTCTTTTCGTGGTAGACCGCAAAGATCTCGACCGGCAGACGCGAGAGGAATTCAACCGCTTTCAGGAGAACTGCGTCGAAGAAAATACCAATACCGAAACCCTGGTGCAGCGGCTGCTCTCCGATGACTACGCCAATAAAGTAATCGTTACCACCATCCAGAAGCTCGGCCTCGCCCTCGACGGCAGCAACAAACGCAACTACAAGGAACGGCTGGAACCACTTCGCAAAAAGCGCATGGTCTTCATCTTTGACGAATGCCACCGTTCGCAATTCGGCGAAAACCACAAAGCCATCAAGGAGTTTTTTCCCAACTCCCAGCTCTTCGGCTTCACCGGCACGCCGATCTTTCCGGAAAATGCCACTTATCAGCAGATTGAAGGGCAGCAGGCCTCCTGGAAAACCACGGAAGACATTTTTCAGCAGCAACTGCACGCCTACACCATTACGCACGCCATCGAAGACAACAATGTCCTGCGCTTCCATATCGACTATTTTAAGCCTGAAGGCAAACACAAGCTCAAGCCGGGCGAAACAATGACCAGGAAAGCCATTGTCGAAGCCATCCTCCAAAAACATCATACCGCTACCTACGGGCGCAAGTTCAACGCCATTCTGGCCACGGCCTCCATCAACGACGCCATTGCCTATCACGGCCTTTTCAAAACCATGCAGGTAGAGAGAGAAGCCAGAGAGAGCAACTTCCTCCCCCTGAACATTGCCTGCGTCTTTTCCCCGCCCGCCGAAGGCAACAAGGATGTTCAGCAGATTCAGGAAGACCTGCCGCAGGAGAAGGCCGACAACCAGGAAGCCCCTGACGAAAAGAAGGCGGCTCTCAAATCCATCATTGCCGACTACAACGCTCGCTACGGCACCAACCACCGCATCGACGAATTCGACCTTTACTATTCAGACGTGCAAAAGCGCCTCAAAGATCAGCAATACCCCAATCAGGACTTGCCGCATGCGCAGAAGATTGACGTTGTTATCGTGGTGGATATGCTGCTCACCGGCTTCGACTCCAAGTTCCTGAACACCATCTACGTGGATAAAAACCTCAAGTACCATGGGCTGATTCAGGCTTTCTCACGTGCCAATCGCGTCTTGAACGGTACCAAGCCTTACGGCACAATTCTCGACTTCCGCCAGCAGGAAAGTGCGGTTAACCTTGCCATCGCCCTCTTTTCCGGCGAAAAAACCGAACGCGCCAATGAGATATGG
Source organism: uncultured Chlorobiaceae bacterium (assembly GCA_903851535.1). Lineage (GTDB taxonomy): Bacteria > Bacteroidota > Chlorobiia > Chlorobiales > Chlorobiaceae > Chlorobium. The sequence goes on from CAINOO010000261.1 coordinate 6,206, forward strand.
CTGGTTGACACAGCCCCGGTGGTCATCAACAAGTTTGAAACTGCGGTTAACAAGCTCAATGATTTCATGCACACTCAGGGGCTGAAGAGCGCTCCGGAAGAGGTGGCGAACCTCAAGGGCAACGCGGCACGCGGCCAGTTCATCAACCTCTTCAAGGAGGTGCAGCGCTTCAAGACACAGCTTGACCAATATACCGACCTGACGCCGGAACATGCCCTCTGCATTGAGCAGGTTATTCCCAAAGAGCAGTTGCAAGCCTTCCGTGGCGTCTATCTCGAAACCGCCCAGCGCCTGCAGGAGCAGAAAAGCAAAGGGAAAAACGAGCTTCCCCCCGAAGGAGAGCAACTGGACTTTGAGTTCGTGCTCTTTGCCTCAGCCATGATTGACTACGACTACATCATGACTTTGATTACAAGCTATTCGCAGCAGACACCCGGCAAACACAAGATGACCCGCACTGAGCTTATCGGTCTGATCGACTCCGAGGCCCAATTTCTTGAGGTTCGCGAAGATATCGCCGACTATATCGGCACCCTGAAGTCAGGTGAAGGGTTGAAAGAGAGTGACATCCGTCAGGGTTACGAAACCTTCAAGGCCGAAAAAAACGCTCACCA
>CAINOO010000262.1 GCA_903851535.1 uncultured Chlorobiaceae bacterium
GACTCTCCGGCAGGACGACCAAGCTTTTCATCCATGATACGGCAAAGCAGCTTGATCAGCTCAATGTTGCTCCACTCGTTATGACCGCCAATATTATAGGTTTCACCATTGCGAGCGCGATGAAATATTTCACCAATCGCCTGCGCATGATCAACAACCCAGAGCCAGTCACGAATGTTCTCCCCCTTGCCATAGACCGGAAGCGGCTTGCGGTTGACAATGTTGTTGATAAAAAGAGGAATGAGCTTTTCGGGAAACTGGAAGGAGCCGTAATTGTTTGAACAATTGCTGATCACCACCGGCATACCGAAGGTATCGTGCCATGCCCTGACAAAATGGTCGGAGGAGGCTTTTGACGCCGAATAGGGACTGTGAGGATCGTAAGGAGTCTCTTCGGTAAAGAGTCCCTCACTGCCGAGCGAACCATAAACCTCATCGGTCGAAATATGATAAAACCTCTTGCCCTCATAATCACCATGCCAGGAGGCTTTGGCGGCATTGAGCAGGTTGACCGTACCAAGCACATTGGTCACCACAAATGCAGTCGGGTTGGCAATTGAGCGATCAACGTGTGACTCGGCGGCAAGATGAATCACTCCGTCAAACCGCTGCTCTTCAAAGAAGCGCATCAAAAAATCGCCGTCGGTGATATCACCCTTGACAAAATGGTAATTCGGATTGCTTTCAATATCGCGCAAATTGGCAAGGTTCCCGGCATAGGTCAACTTGTCGAGATTGGTAATCGTATACGAAGGATAGCTCTTCAAAAAATGGCGGACAACGTGTGAACCGATAAAACCGGCTCCTCCGGTGATCAGGATATGCATTGGCTGTGGCTGTTTTAGTATGGTTTCTCTCACGACTCCCCCGCTCTCATCCGTTCGCTTTTTGTTGCAACTTTACAAGCATGGCAGCCAGCGACTGCCGCCAGTGCGGAATGTCAAAACCCCACGCCTGCTTTATTGCCGATTTATTCAAAACGCTGTAATGCGGCCTCTGTGCAATCTGGGGATACTGGCTGCTTTCGACCGCCATCACCTTGCAAGGCAGCGCAGCAAGCTCCATGATTGCCTGGGCAAAATCATACCACGAACAGACCCCTTCATTGGAATAATGGTACGTGGCAGAATAAAATCTCTCCTTGTCATACCGCTCAACCATCGACACCAGCGCGCTTGCAAGATCCGCAGCCCAGGTTGGCGTGCCGATCTGGTCAGCCACAACGCTGAGCGTCGGTCGCTCCGCACCAAGACGCAACATGGTCTTGACAAAGTTGGCACCATAAACCGAATAGAGCCATGAGGTCCTGATAATCCAGTAAGAAGGGGCAATACGGCGAACCTCCTCCTCACCCTCCCACTTCGACACCCCATAGACACCGAGCGGAGTGGCAGGATCGGTTTCCCGATAAGGAAGATGTGCCTTGCCGTTAAACACATAGTCAGTGGAAATATGTATCAGCAAGGCATTGCGCTCTCTGGCACAGGCAGCAAGCACGGCAGCGCCATCGCGGTTAACCCTGAAAGCCGCATCAACATCCGATTCTGCCTTGTCCACCGCCGTATATGCCGCACAATTGATAATGACCTCTATCTCATGCTCCCGGCACAGTGCAGCAACACGATCGGGAGAGGTAATATCAAGATCAGGAAGGTCACAGAAAAAGAAATGGTGGTTGTCAGAAAGTACTGAGAGCTCCTGCAACTCAGAACCAAGTTGACCACGACTGCCTGTAACAAGAATATTCATGGGGATTTTTTAAAAAAAAGCTCTCTATCTGATTATCTTTAAACACCATAACGGAAATAAAACCCATCAAAAACAGCCAAAACTTTAGCAAACAGTCGATATTTCCGTTTTTTCAGCCTTCAGTAC
>CAINOO010000263.1 GCA_903851535.1 uncultured Chlorobiaceae bacterium
GAGCATGGAGGAGAGCGGGGCCTTGCCTGGCGCCTCCTGAACAACTACCTGACAGAGAGTGGCGATTACGGTGCACTGCGGCTGCTGCGCTTTTATGTGGTCTACCGGGCAATGGTAAGGGCCAAGGTAACCGCCATCCGTCACGGCCAGACAGGCAACCAGAACGAGGCTCACAAGATTCTCGAAGAGCACCGCTCATACCTTCAGCTCGCTCTCAACTTCAGCCGCAACAAAAAACCTCTGCTTATCCTCACCTTCGGCGTTTCAGGAAGCGGAAAAACCGTCACTTCACGACATATCGCCCAAAGGGTAGAGGCTGTACACCTGCGCTCGGATATCGAACGAAAACGGTTGGCCGGACTGAAGCCGCTTGAACGGAGCAAAGAAAAGGGAGCCCTCTACAGCAGGGAGATCGGCAGGCAAACCTATCAGAGGCTGCTCGACCTTGCCGCTCTCTGCCTCGACGAGGGTCTGGCAGTCATCGTGGATGCCACCTTTCTTAAACGCTCCAACCGGCAACTCTTTATCAATCTTGCCCTGGATCAACACGCTTCATGCAGGATTCTGCGCTTCTCTGCCTCCAGGGGACAGCTTATGGAGAGGGTGCAAAAACGTTCTCTGACGGGTAACGATGCCTCTGATGCCGACACCACAGTGCTTGCCTCACAACTCGAACAGGTTGAGCAATTGAGTGACGAAGAGGAGCGTCTGGCGATTGATATCAACACCGAAGAGAGCATTGATGGTGACGCCATTGCGGAGCAGTTACGATCCGCTCTGGCACGTTCCCCTTTGCGTGAGTGAAAAGAGAAACGCGCCATTGTTGCAGCAGAGGCTACAGGACGGAACCGAAGGCGAAGCGAATGAAGTAACCGGCAACAAAAGTGAGTACCGCAACAAACGCTGAGAGTCCGGCCATTTCAAGAAAACGGCTTTTGAAGGAGAGGAGCCGCACAACAGAGATGTAATAATTGAAAAGCCCTATAATAACGACGGCCACAAACAATGAAACTCCAAAAGAGCGCACGAGATCGTTAAAAAGAAAATAGGGGGCAATCAGCAGCAGCACGGTAAGGATATAGGCAAACCCGGTAGAAAACGCTGCAACCAGGGGATTTTTTCCCCCCTGCTCTGATTTTGTTGCGAGATAGCTTGAGGCTCCCATTGAGAGGGCTGCGGCAATACCGGTAATGGATGCCGTCAGTGCGACAGCCCTGCTGTTCTGGAGCACAAAGGTGAGGCCCGCCAGTACCCCCATCAATTCGACAAGCGCATTGCTGAGAGCAAGGATAATCGTGCCGGTGTATTGCAGGCGCTCTTCATCAAAAAGCATCTGCAAAGCCTGCTCATGCTCCTCCTCATCGCGGATAATACCATTGACCTCCTTGTACGAACCGGGAAAACGGGTGTAGAGATGATTGGCGCGTTTTTCGCTGTTTTCCATCAGCTTGATGGCGAAGGTAAAACCAAAAACCACGCTGATGACGGTGAACAACCAGACCCTGATGCGGCTGGGAGCAACATCCTGGCGGGTATAGGTTTTCCATACGTTATAGTGACGCATCTCATCATCGGCAATCTGTGAGAGGATGCGACGGCTTTTCAGGCCGCGCACCCTGCCTGCAAGATTTTTATAAATCTCATGCTCGGTTATCTCACTCTTTTGAAAAACCGCAACTCCCCGGACATCGAAATCCCTTCCCTTTTTCACAAATTCAGCGGATTAAAAGTTTGTAAATCATCCTATCTCGAGAGCGTTGCCGCTTCAATCAACTCATTCATTCTCGATAAAAATCCGGTTGTTGTTTCAAGCCCGCCTTCGAGCAGCAACGCACCTTCATAAAGCTGTTTCATGGCTGTTTTGATCAGGGGATTGGAGGCATCAGCCAGAATCATCCCTGAAAGGTTGCGGATAATAGGATGCGACGTGTTGACCTCAAGAATCCTTTTGGCGGCAGGCATGTCACTCTGCATCATCTTCATCATCTTTTCAATCTGGCTGTCGAGACCATCTTTTCCGCTGACCAGTGTTACCGGAGAGTTGACAAGACGGTGCGACTCGATGACATCCTCAATCCCCTCTCCAAGGGTTTCGCGGAAGAGCTGCAGCACCGGAGCAAGAAGATTCTCTGCAAGCGGTTCAGCACTCTCTTTCTTCTGCTTCGAGAAATCAATATCCGCCTTTTCAATCGACTTCAGAGGCTTTTTATCATACTCGTGAATTGAGGGAATAACAAAGACATCAACAGGGTCGCTGAGCAGCAGCACTTCAATACCCATATCCTGGAAATACTCCAGATTGGGGTGGGCCAGCAGTTGTGCCTTGCTGGTGCCTGAATGGTAGTAGACCTCCTTTTGATCGGCCCCCATTCTCTCGCTGTACTCCTTGAGGGTCACATATTCACCATCGACCGTTTTTGTGCTTTCAAACCGTAACAGCTCAATCAGCTTTTCGCGATTGGTATAGTCCGTATTCAGACCAATTTTGATAATGGGGCCAAACGCCTTGTAAAAGGTCCTGAACTTTTCGGGCTGCTCCTTGGCAAGTGATTCAAACCAGCCAAGAATCTTGCCGGTAAGGATCTGACGGATTTTGGCCATCACCGGGCTCGACTGCACGACCTCTCGTGAAACATTGAGCGAGAGATCTTCGGTATCAACAACACCGACAATAAAACGAAGGTACTCTGGCAGAAGGTCGCGACACTCATTCTGTATCAGCACCTTTTTGACATAGAGCTGCGGCCCGTGGTTTTCGAGTTCGCCCTGGCGGTAGAGCATCTCGGGAGGAGCCTCTTTTGGCAGAAAAA
>CAINOO010000264.1 GCA_903851535.1 uncultured Chlorobiaceae bacterium
AGGGCCATCTCTTCTGCACGCTGCCGATGCTTTGGGTGAGAGCAGATCAATTACCCTTGATGATGCCGTACGTATCGGGATAGAGAGAAGCCGCTCACTGGAGATTGCCAGACTCGACAAGAATATGGCAGGGCAAAAAATCCGCGAGACATGGTCGGAGGTATTGCCTCAGATTACCACCTCTTTTACCTATACCCGCACGCTGAAGCCCTCTGTTCTTCTTTTTCCTCCTGGCCAGGGACTTCCCACTACTCTTGAGACAAGTTCCGATAATGCCGGGCACGCCACTCTTGATCTGCATCAGCCACTGTTCAATATAAAGGCCATTACCGGCATAAAAGCTGCAAGTATTGTTCGCAAGATGAGTGAAGCGGCTTACCGCACTACCGAGGCTGCGGTTGTTGCCGACATCAAGATCTCCTACTTTGATGCCCTCATATCAAAAGATCAGTTGAAGCTGATTGAGCAGAGCATAGCACGCTGGGAGCAATCACGAAAGGATACCCGTGCCATGTTCCGGCAGGGGGTTGCTGCTGATATTGATACCCTCAAGGCTTTTCTCTCGGTTGAAAATCTCCGCCCCGATCTTTTGCAGGCGCAAACCCGGGTGGCGACGACTCTGACAAAGCTGAAAAATGCGATGGGCATTCCACTCGACAGCAGCATTGTGCTGACCGGGAAGCTTGAGCTCTCTTCAGCATCCTATCCGTCGGATATTGCTGCGGCATATCGTGAGGCACTTGATGCAAGGCCCGATCTTCGTCAGCTCGATTTTCAGGTTAAGGCGGAGGGTGAAAAAGTAAGTGCCGTTCGTGCCGAGCGATTTCCTGTAATCTCGGCATTCGGCAAACTGGAGTCTCAAACGGCATTTAACGACAATATACGCTACACAGATGCTCTCTGGCCAGCCTCTTCTTCCGTTGGCCTTCAGTTCACCATGCCTCTTTTTACCGGTTATCGAATCAGCGCCCAGGTTGAGCAGGCCAGGATAGCGCAACTGCAAACCCGAACACGGTTCGAAGAACTCAAGGCCAATATCAGGGCTGAGGTTGAGGTAAGGGTTTTAAACTTCAGGGAGTCGCAAAAGAGAATCGAAGTACAGAGTCAAACCATAAGCGTCGCCGAGCGGAGTTATAACATTTCACTTCTGCGTTTCAGGGAGGGTATTGGCTCCCGTCTTGAGTTGACCGATGCTGAATTGCAGCTCAACAAGGCCAAAACAAACTATCTGCAAGCGGTATACGACTACCTTGTCGCCGGTGTTCAGCTCGAAAAAGCTCTCGGACGTTCACGGGTTGAGGTTGCCTCACAGGGGTGAGTTTGACCCTGTCAATTTACGGCCTTACTGATTGACCCGGAAAGTAATCAATGTGTTTTGCTCATGGAGAAATAATAATGAGTTTCGGCAATTTTAACGATATGGTTACTTTGGATTTGTTGCTTGATTAACAGAAAATTGCTTTGCGATGATTCAAAGACTTTACGTACATAACTATAGATGTCTGGAAAATTTTGAGCTGAATTTAAGGGACATGCAATCAGCTCTTTTGATCGGAAAAAACGGTTCAGGTAAATCAACAGTATCCTATGTGCTGGAGATCTTTCAATCTATTGGCAGGGGTGTAAACAGGGTAAAAGAGCTTGTTCAGACCAGGGATTTTTCACGTGGAAGGTCTGATGTACCGATGCGTTTTGAAATAGAACTCTTGCTTGGCGAAAAATTTTACAAATATGTGCTTGCTTTTGATTTGCCGGAAAAATTCAAAGAGCTTCGCGTTCTTGAAGAGCAACTGATTGTTTCGGAAAAACCGGTTTATCTCCGTAAAGAGGCTGCCGTTACCCTTGCCAAAGACTCGAAAAATCACGAGCCTCAATTTTCAGTTGACTGGCACCTTGTTGCGCTTCCGGTCATTCAGGAAAAGTCAGAAACTGATCCATTACGTATTTTCAGAACCTGGCTCGCCAACATGATTATTTTATCCCCGATTCCAAGTTTTATGACGGGAACGTCCAGTGGCGAGACCTTTCAGGCTCAACGTGACGGCTCAAACTTCGGAAAGTGGTTTTCCGGATTGCTCAGTCTTTATCCAGCAGCATATACGGAGCTTGATAAATATCTTCGTGCAGTGATGCCTGATCTAAAGGATATTCAGAACAAGGTGATTGGCGAAGATGCAAAAAGTATGGTTGTTCAGTTTGAAGCAAACAATGCAACACTTAAACTTGACTTTAAAGAGTTATCCGACGGCGAAAAATGCTTTTTTCTCTGCTCTGTTGTCCTGGCCGCCAATAAATTTTACGGACCGCTTTTCTGCTTCTGGGACGAACCAGACAACTATCTGTCATTGTCAGAGGTTGGGCACTTTATAATGGCACTCCGCCGTTCATTTAACAATAGCGGTCAAATTCTGGTTACGTCACACAATGGGGAAGCTATCCGAAAGTTTTCGAATGACAACATTTTTGTGCTTGACAGGAAAAGCCATTTGGAGCCAACGTTGATCAGACTGCTCAGCGATATACCTTTTAACGGTGATGCTGCTGAATCACTGATTCGTGGAGATATTGAGCTATGAGTGGAAACAGGGAAAAGCCGCATGTCATCGTTTTGCCGGAAGACGAGGCTAACGAAAAAATTGCAAACGGTTTTCTTCTTTCCCTGAACATTAACGCTCGCTTGATTATCATTGACAAATATGCGGGAGGCTGGCGCAAGGTAGTTTCGAAGTTTCTGGATCAACTTGTTCCAGAAATGCGAAAATATAGAGCGTGTGTGGCCGTCTTGTTGATTGATTTTGACTGTTACGAAGGGAGTTCTCACGAAGATCGGTTACACAAGGTGACACGGGAGATTCCTGATGATCTGAAAAACAGGGTATTTGTTCTTGGAGTGCTCTCTGAACCAGAAAAGCTGAAGAG
>CAINOO010000265.1 GCA_903851535.1 uncultured Chlorobiaceae bacterium
AATCGTCAGAACCTCTACCTGTCGGGGTGCCGAGACTCGAACTCGGGGCCTCCTGCTCCCAAAGCAGGCACGCTACCAACTGCGCCACACCCCGTTCTTTAACGGAAGGCCCAATATAGCACAAGAACATTAATTACAAAACAATATTTCAGGAATCCCTAAATATTATTCAGAAAAAAATCGGCCACAATCTGTTTCAACTCTTCATGGCGAAGCATCTCGAAAGCCTCGGAAGGCGTCACAAGTTTTCGCTGACGGTCGTGCATCTCGTCCCACTCATCAAGCATGGTCTCGATAAAGAGCGGATAGACCTGAACTGAAAAGAGTTTACCGAACTTGCGATACCGGTATTGACCCGCCTCCTGATGATGGACAACCCCGATCAGACCAGCCTCCTCATAGGCCTCCTTGGCGGCTGATTCAGCCGGAGAGAGCCCTTTTTCGACATATCCCTTGGGAATGATCCAGCGATCCGACTTTCTGGAAGTAATAAGCACCAACCGGTCATCGAGAACCGGAATCACGCCGGACTGCATGAAAACCCCCTTGAACCTTCCTGCCATATTACACTTGTTAATATCGTTCCTGCCCCCCCTTTTGCTATCTGCAACCGGGACTTCTCGTTTGATGGTGAAAATATCCACCACCGCAGCTTAAAATACAACTGATTTCTTTATTTAACAGCTCTCCTCCTGCTATTGGTGTATTTATTTTATAATGCTTTTTTTGTAACATAGAGAAAGTGAGGCCGGGTGTCTGATTTTACAACCAAAACCATTGAGAAAACATGAAAGCAATCATTCCTGTTGCCGGTGTCGGCACCCGTTTACGGCCCCATACCTTTTCTCGCCCCAAAGTATTGCTCAACGTGGCTGGCAAACCCATTATCGGCCATATCATGGACAAGCTTATCGCCGCAGGCATAGACGAAGCCATTGTCATTGTCGGCTATCTGGGCGACATGGTTGAAGAGTGGCTGTTGAAGCATTACCATATCAAGTTCACCTTTGTCACCCAGACAGAGATTCTCGGACTTGCCCATGCCATCTGGATGTGCAAGCCCTATGTCACCGAGAATGAACCGTTGTTCATCATTCTGGGCGACACCATTTTTGATGTCGATCTTCAGCCTGTACTCCAAAGCCCCATCTCCACTCTTGGAGTCAAAGAGGTGGAAGACCCCAGACGATTCGGCGTTGCTGTAACCGGAGAAGGAAAAATTCTGAAACTGGTTGAAAAGCCCGATACTCCCATCAGTAACCTTGCCATTGTCGGTCTCTATTTTCTGCAACATGCAGGCACACTCTTTACAAGCATCGATTATCTGATCAACAATAAGATAAAAACAAAGGGGGAGTACCAGCTCACCGATGCCTTGCAGTTCATGATTGAGGGTGGAGAAGCTTTTACCACCTTCCCTGTCCACGGCTGGTATGACTGCGGCAAGCCCGAAACGCTGCTCTCCACCAATGAAACTCTTCTTAAAGGCAACATCTCAACAAAACCCTATCCCGGCTGCATCATCAATGATCCGGTCTTTATCGCCGATAATGCAGTTCTTGAAAACTCCATCATCGGGCCCTACACCACCATCGGTGAACATGCCGTTATTAAAAATGTCATTATCAAAAATTCCATTATCGGCTACAGTGCACGAGTTGCCCATATCATGCTCAGCCACTCCATCGTCGGAAACAGTGCCTTCATTACCGGAAGCTCCCAGGAGATCAACATTGGCGATTACTCTGAAATACGTGTAGGATAGGCAAGAGATTTTTTTGCATAGAAGAGAATGAATGGTTACATTTTGACTTTATTTTTCATCGGCATCCCCATTACCTATGGACACGGTGTCGCAAGCTCCTGAATGTGGTTTCGGAGGGGCTTGCAGGAAGTTTTTCCCTGTCCCCGGGTCATCTCCAAGTGATATCCTCTCACGGAAAAACATTCCATTGGTTCGTTTTTTTCTTGCTTGCACTTTTTTGAAGTTGTTCGATTTCATTCGTTTAACCAAAACCTTATCAGAACATGTCACAAACAAGGTATTTCTTTACCTCAGAATCCGTTTCAGAAGGACACCCGGACAAGGTTGCCGATCAGATTTCCGATGCTGTCCTTGATGATTTTCTCCGTCAGGACCCAAGCTCACGCGTTGCCTGTGAAACCTTTGTTACAACTGGCCAGGTCATTGTCGGTGGCGAAGTCACGACCAAGGGAATTGTCGATATCCAGAAAATAGCCCGCCAGGTAATCAGAGAAATTGGCTACACCAAATGCGAATACATGTTTGAGGCCAACTCATGCGGCGTACTTTCAGCGCTTCACAGCCAGTCACCCGATATCAACCGTGGTGTTGACCGCAAGGAAGAGATTGCTGACGAGTTTGACCGTGTCGGCGCTGGCGACCAGGGTATGATGTTTGGTTACGCCTGCACAGAAACCCCCGAACTGATGCCGGCAGCAATCCAGTTTGCCCAGCAGTTGGTCAAAAAACTTGCCGAAATCCGCAAGGAAGGCAAAATCATGACCTACCTCCGTCCTGATGCGAAAAGCCAGGTGACCCTTGAATATGAAAACGAAAAGGTCGTCCGCGTTGATGCCGTTGTTGTTTCTACCCAGCACGATCCGGAACCGGAAGATGTGAGCGAAACTGCGTGGCAGGAAGTTATCAAGCATGACATCATTGAACATGTCGTCAAGGTTGTCATTCCCGCCAATCTGATTGACGAAAAAACCAAGTTCCACATCAACCCGACCGGACGCTTCGTTATCGGCGGACCACACGGCGATACCGGCCTGACCGGACGCAAAATCATTGTTGATACTTACGGCGGTGCAGCTCCCCACGGCGGCGGTGCATTCAGCGGCAAAGATCCTTCCAAGGTTGACCGCAGTGCCGCCTACGCAGCACGTCACGTCGCAAAAAACATTGTTGCAGCAGGACTGGCCGACAAATGCACCGTGCAGGTCTCGTACGCCATCGGTGTTGCCCGTCCGGTTTCGATCTATATCAACACGCACGACACGGCAAAACATGGCCTCAACGATGCCCAGATCCAGGAAAAAGCTGAAGCGATCTTCGATCTTCGTCCGGCAGCCATCATCAAACGCTTCAGCCTCAACAAACCCGAGGGATGGAGCTACCAGCAGACCGCAGCCTACGGCCATTTCGGTCGTGATATCTTCCCATGGGAAAAAACTGAAGAGGTTGCCGCGCTGAAAAAAGCCCTCAATCTTGCCTGAGAAAATCGCAATACACAAAAAAATTAGATGACACTATGACAACAGTCTCAGAGGTGCTTGATTATAAAGTAGCGGATCTCTCCCTTGCAGAATGGGGACGCAAGGAAATTGAGGTCGCTGAAAAAGAGATGCCGGGCCTTATGGCCACCAGGCGCAAATATGCAGGAAAATACCCGCTGAAAGGTGCCCGTATTTCCGGTTCCCTGCACATGACCATCCAGACAGCCGTGCTGATCGAAACCCTTGTGGAGCTCGGAGCAGAGGTTCGCTGGGCAAGCTGCAACATCTTTTCGACGCAGGATCATGCTGCCGCAGCCATTGCAAAAACCGGTGTCCCGGTTTTTGCATGGAAGGGCGAAACCCTTGAAGAGTACTGGTGGTGTACCCGCCAGATCCTTGAGTTTGAAGGCGGAAAAGGACCAAACCTTATCGTCGATGATGGCGGTGACGCAACTCTGATGATTATTCTCGGTTATAAAATCGAAAATAATCCTGAACTGCTCGAAAAAACTCCGGGTAATCTTGAGGAAAAGGCACTTTACCAGCAGTTCAGGGAGGTCTTCGAAGAGGATAACCAGCGCTGGCACAAGGTTGCAGCAGAGATGAAGGGAGTATCGGAAGAGACCACCACCGGTGTTCACCGCCTCTACCAGATGATGGAAAAGGGCGAACTGCTCTTCCCTGCCATCAACGTCAACGACTCGGTAACCAAATCAAAGTTCGACAACCTTTATGGATGCCGTGAATCACTGGCTGATGGCATCAAGCGGGCAACCGATGTGATGGTTGCCGGTAAAGTGGTTGTGGTACTCGGTTATGGCGATGTAGGCAAAGGCTCGGCCCGCTCCATGCGTGCTTACGGTGCCAGGGTCATCGTCACAGAAATTGACCCGATCTGTGCGCTGCAGGCTGCAATGGAAGGCTACGAAGTCTCCACCATGGATGAGGCTGTCAAGGAGGGAAACATTTTTGTGACCACAACCGGCAACAAGGATGTTATCACCCTTGAACACATGAAGCAGATGAAGGACGAAGCCATTGTCTGCAACATCGGCCACTTCGACAACGAAATCCAGGTTGAGCAGCTCTACGCATACCCCGGAGCAAAAAGACTCAACATCAAGCCACAGGTCGACAAGTATACCTTTGAGAACGGCAACTGCATCTATCTGCTTGCAGAAGGACGCCTTGTAAACCTCGGGTGCGCAACCGGACACCCTTCGTTTGTGATGAGCAACTCCTTTACCAATCAGACACTTGCACAAATCGAACTCTGGACCAAGGAGTATGCCGTCGGCGTTTACCGTCTGCCAAAAGAGCTCGACGAAGAGGTTGCAAGACTGCACCTTGAACAGCTCGGTGTAAGACTTACCCGTCTTTCAGATGAACAGGCAGCCTACATCGGTGTTCCCCTCGATGGGCCCTACAAACCAGATCATTACCGTTATTGATTTGATTGGGTGGGTTGGGTTGGATGGAAAAATGAATGACAACAAAAAAGGCAACCTTGCGCAGAGGTTGCCTTTTTTGTTTGCTGGGGCGGCAGGATTCGAACCTGCGGATGTCGGCTCCAAAGGCCGATGCCTTACCACTTGGCGACGCCCCAATCACAAGGGCCCCAATGTACGTATATTAACCTAAAATCACAATAGGTTACATTAATCTTGTTGCAATAAAGGGGCAAGCACGAGGCTTGGCCCCTACAAGCAAAGACAGAATACTCGCCTTAAAAAATCACCGTGTCGGACAGCCCGATGGGACGGAGTGGAGTCTTGACAATTATCGGTATATTTGCAGGCATTGAAAACGGAATTATAATCGACGATGACAAAAATCAAAATCTGTGGCATAACGCGCCTGGAGGATGCCCTTGAAGCTTGCCGGGCAGGGGCCGATGCGCTTGGCTTCAATTTCTGCAGCACGAGTCCGCGAAACATAACTCCTGAGCGGGCCAGGGAGATTATTGTAAAACTGCCGCCATTTGTTCAGTCAGCGGGCATCTTCGTTCATCACTCCCCCGAAGAGATCAATGCCATCTGCCGATTCTGCGGGCTTCAGACTGCACAACTGCACAGCGAGCAGTACTGCCCGGAACAGGCACAATCGATCACCGAAGCAAGGGTAATCAAGGTCTTTCGGCCTGAAGAAAATTTTGCGGTGGAGGAGGTTTTTGCCTATGCAGAAAAAAGCGGGGTCAATGCCTTTCTTTTTGATGCGTACCGGCCCGATATGGCGGGCGGAACAGGAGAGAGCATTACACTCTCTCTTGCAGCGCGTATCTTCCATGAACTTGGCGGCTCCTGTTATGCCATACTGGCCGGAGGACTGACGGCCACCAATGTCGGCGAAGCAATCCGCCAAATCCAGCCCTACGGCGTCGATACCGCAAGCGGAGTCGAAACCATAGCCGGTATCAAGGACAGCCTGAAAATGAGATCATTCACCAAAGCAGCACGCGAAGCGCTCTGGTGACTTTAACGGACTTCAACGACCTGCAACGGCTGCAAGATGCCCAATGATAAGCTCCGAGGCCGTATCAGGCAATTCAACGGTAATCAAGTGCCCGCATTTGGGTATTTCAACATAGCGACCCTTGCCGGTCAGCTCAACCAGTTTTTTGGTATTCTTGCAGGTCATGATCGCATCTCCCGCCCCGGCCACAAAAAGAAGGGAGGCATCAACCGCCCTTACCATGTCGGGCACTGAGCCTGTTACCTCATAAGAGGTTATCTGGAGGGTTGTCTGTTCAATGGCATCCGGAGCACAAAGCCCGAGACTCCTGAAAGCTATAAGAATATCATGATGCGGCACCGGGTTCTTGGCCAGGACAAGCCGGGCATAGACATAGGCAGGAAACCACCAGGTCAGTTTCCGTAACATATTATTGAAAACGAAGGGGATAATATTCGATGAAACGGCCTTGATAAAAGCATTGTTCGGTAACATACCGAAATTGAAAAAGGTCATCGAGCGAATAAGACCGGGATTGGAACGGGCATAATCGAGCGCCACAAACGGCCCGAAAGAAAATGCTGCGATATGAAACCCGCTAAGCTGAAGCTTGCTGACAAGCTCTCGCAGGTCATGCGCAAAAAAATCGATGTGGTAGTGGTTCTTGGGATCATTGTCCGACCATCCATGCCCGCGCATGTCGTAGGATATGGTCCGCACCCCTTTGCTGTTGAGATAGTTGACCACATGATGCCACCACATCCACCAGCAGTCCCATCCATGAATAAGCACAACCGTCTCTTTGGCATCTCTGGGACCAGAATCATGATAATGATGAACAATACCATTCAGCTCGATAAAGCAACTGTTCTCCATTAATGCAAGCTCATAGGTTGCACGTTTGGCCTCATCCACGTCCTGCGATGCCTGCAGGGTGAGCTGTTCTTGCCGATAAAGAGTAAATTTGCTGGTCGGGGGTGACGCTTGTTGTGCCATAGGATTAAGTGGCTTATGATGATTTAATATATGACTCAATATAATCTATAAATGAAGAAAAAATGAGCAGTCATGGGGGGAATTCCAATAAAGTGGCCATTTTCATACCCGAAAAAAAGGGTATGGAAAAACTCCCGGCCACCGGGAAAGGCTACCTTGATAATCGAAAAAATTATACATCGGCCTGACGCTTCATGGCAGAGGAGCTTCGCGGGGCAGGAGAAAAAAGAAAAATCTTTTCGCATTCTCGCCTGATAATTTCCTGCTGTTCGAGAATCAGTTCCGGATCAACGGTAAAATGGTTAAGAAGCTGCGAAAATATCTGTATGGAGGTTTCAAATTTTTCTGTAACCACAACGTCAGCACCTGCCTTATAGAGCGCTGCGACATCATCAAGCGTTCTTGCTCTGACAATAATGAACGCTTTTTTATTGATTTCACGAATCATCGCAATACTTTTTCGAATTGCCGTAGCATCCGAAATACCAAGAACCAGCGCACGCGCATGATCCATGCCAGCACGAATCAATGCCTTTTTTTCGGTACAGTCCCCATAAAAAATCGGCTCCCCCTTTCTTTTCATGACCTTGACCATTTCCCGATCGATTTCAAGCACGCAATAGGAGATATTGGTAGCATGAAGCACTGCCGCCACATTCTGGCCGTTGATGCCAAACCCGATAATTCCAGCATGAATCTCCCCGGCACAGATAATCGTACTATCGGAAGGGCGCACAGCAGAACTCGATGAGTTTCTTGAGACAAGGGGAATAAAACCAAGTGCCGGTGCCATCTGGTCAGCAACCTTCGGCGCAATGGCTATCATGGCTGGAGTAACAATCATGGTGACAACGATAATAACAAGCATGGCCTGAAAAACCTCATGATTGATGACACTGTTTTTCAGGCCACTCTCCGCCAGCACAAAAGAGAACTCCCCGATCTGTGCAAGCGCCATGCCCGCCATCATACTGACCCGAAGAGAATTGCCAAGAACCAGAGAGACCCCCGCTACCAGCAACCCTTTCACAAGCAGGACAACAAGGGCAATGGAGACAAAAAGAGGCAAATTGATCATTTTGACGTCAAGCATAAGCCCGACGGATATAAAAAAAATGCTGCTGAACGCCTCACGAAAGGGATCAATGGTCACGCTTATCTGATGACTTTCATCGGTACTTGCAATCACCATACCGGCCGCAAATGAACCAAGGGCAAGCGACAAACCAACCAGCGAGGTCAAATAAGCCGCGCCAAAACAGATGACCAATGCACCGATAACCAGAACCTCCCTGGCATGAAGAGAGGCAATAAGACGAACCATTTTCGGCATAAGCAACCTGAAACCGAAAAAAATTCCGGCAGCAAAGAGCACAATGAGAGCAATTTTTTTACCCGCCATCGCAAAAGAGGGCGCTGCGTCGGGATTGAGAAAATTAATACCAATCATCAGGGGAACAATCGCGATATCCTGAAAAATCAAAATGCCCAAAGCAAAACGCCCATGCTGCAGAGTCAGCTCGTCGCGGTCACTGAGAATCTTCAGGCATATTGCCGTACTGCTGACCGAAAAGGCAAATCCCAGAAACACGGCCGCCGAAAGGGTAATAGCTTGCCCGATGGCAAGCATAAACCAGTAGGAAAGAAAACTGATAGCCAGACCGGTAAGAAGAAGCTGGACGACACCCCCAACCAGAACAATTTTTTTCAGCTTTTTGAGGTCATCAAGCGAAAACTCAAGACCGATAGTAAACAAAAGGAGCACAACACCAAGCTCGGCGAGTGTAGAAATCATTTTTTGATCATAGACCGCACCGATACCTGATGGGCCAAAAAGAATGCCGGTAAAAATCAGCCCGATAACCGGCGGAATCTTCAGGCGCTGGAAAACCAGAATAATAACGACGGCCAGGGCACCGATAAGCACCAGTTCACCGAGAAAATCAAATTCATGCATAGAGAGAATACCTTGCAAAAGGAAAAAATGACTTTCAAAAGATTTACTTTCTTATTGTATATATATTTATGAACAATTCAAAAGAAGAGTTGAACGTAAGGAGGGCGGGTGGATAATGTCCATTTTTACAATCCCGCACCCTGTAAATTATCTGTTTGAAGATTTCAGGAAATTACCGTAAACTTGACACTGAAATCAGTCAATGGTTGACTGATCGCTACTCGGGTAATTTGTGCTTTGGTTGCCTGACGCGCTATCTCTTCCTATCAATACACATGCATACTGATACTAACAATGAATATTTACATTGGCAATTTGGCTTACACGGTTACTGAAGATGATCTTCGTGATGCCTTTTCCGAATTTGGAAAAGTCGATAGCGCAAGTATCATCAACGACAAATTTTCAGGCCGTTCCAAAGGGTTTGGATTTGTTGACATGCCGAACGACAGTGAAGCTCGTGAAGCCATCGAATCAATGAACAACAAAGATTTGAACGGCCGTACCATAAAGGTAAACGAAGCGAAGCCGCGCGAAGAAAGACCAGCAAGAAGAGAGCGCTACTGAGCCTCGAGCTGTTAAACCACTCCCCTGCTGAGCCAGACAGAATTCACCTGCTGTCTGGCTTTTTTTATGGCAGGAATAATTTTTTTCGAAACCGGGGAATTTTCGTTATCCACTTTTATGCCTGTACAAGCCATCTACATTACAGCAGCGCTACTCCTCCTCGCCCTGCTGCCACTCCCTCTGCCTGCCGACTTCTACGCCCTGCTGAAAATCGTTGCTGCCGGCACCTTTGCCTGGGGAGCCTACAGAAACTTTGGCAAGAAACTGTTCCTGCTCCCCCTGGCATATACCATGCTGGCAATTCTCTACAACCCGGTCATGGAAATCAACCTTGCAAAAGAGATTTCGATTGCGCTTAACCTGGTTGCAGCAACACTCCTGCTCTCAACCAAACAACATATTGCGCAATAAAATGTAATAATGAAAGAGACCGCCTATTTTTTTATGGCAAAAAAAAGAGGGGTGTCACAAAAAAATACAGCATTACACCTGGACATAGCGCGAGGCCTTTGCGCCACATATTGGGCAATTTTCCGGCGGAGTGCCAAGCTCAATATGACCGCAGAACGGGCAAAGCCACACCTCGGCCTCCTCAATATCCTGGCCGTTACGCACCGCTTCAAGCGCTTTTTTGTACAGTTCAGCATGAACCCGTTCAGCCTTGAGCGCAAAACCAAACATCCGCTTTGCGGGATGCTCATCTGCTTCAGCCTGCTCCAGCATCGGTGGATACATTTCATTATGCTCAAATGTTTCACCCCCGATGGCACTTTCAAGATTTTCTGCAGTTGAGCCAACTCCACCGAGAGCCTCAAAATGGCCAGCGGCGTGAATGCGCTCAGCCTGGGCGGTCGTACGGAACAACTTCGCGATATTGCCAAAACCCTTGCTCTCAGCCTCTTGCGCAAAGGCAAGGTATTTCTGATTAGCCTGACTCTCACCGGCAAAAGCCTCTTTCAGATTCTCTTTTGTTGTAGTCATAACGGTTATCTCACTTGTTTTGTTCTTCAAAAAATTTGCAGCCTATCAGGCTTCTTTCCAGTAATCATATATTCTGGTGACAAATCCAGGCATCAAAAGTGCCATGTTATCGAGATCTTCCTCCGTCAAATCATCGAAATCATCGGTTATTTTTGCAAGAAGAAACATAGGCATGACAAGCTGTCCACTCTCCTCATTTTCCAGAAAAGGTCTCCATGACTCATGTGCCAACTCCATTCCCACAGTAAATCCAAGTGCCCAGTTTTCAACGGCGAGCCTCTTCTCCTCCTCATCAGCATAACCATACTGCTCAAAAAGCGGAAAAAATTCATCGGGATCTTCATCAAATTGTCGAACAATGGAGTCCATGTGACGAACAAGAAGATCGCGAATGCTCCTCGCTTCAGCTTCTGAAGAAAAAGAGGGCTGCTCATTGCTTTCCTGATCCCATATTGTGGAGATCCATGTGTCAACGGGAATAACCTCCGGTCCAACAACCAGAGCGGTCATATAACCATCAACCATTTCAATAGAAAAAAGGCAATCCTGTGGAGTTGACTCAGAAGAGAGAAAGCTCTCCAGTATTTCAAGCTCTTCATTGGAGAGCGGCTGCTGTTGCTGTTCAGATGGGTTCATGAAAGTGGACTGTTTATAATGGACAATAGTAATTCTGCCAGCCGCCACCTCTGAAATGCTCAATCACTACGCTTGCAACGGCAGCACAAGAACAAAATTGCAGTTACTCCCTCTATTATAATGCACTATATGAATAAAGTAATACAAATAGATAGTATTGAAAAAATATTAATAACCAGAGAAAACAAACTGCGATGTAAAGCGCTTTTAAATAAATTATTGCACGCAATGAGTCCTTTCTTCCCTATCCCTATCGGTTTTTGGTGCGCCAAATATTTCCCTATATTTGTTGCGCGGAATTACGTCAAATTGCGTGACCATGAATGCGACAATCCGTAAAAGAAAAATAGTGCGCAAAAAACCGATAATCCCCCCCCATAGCATGGTAAAAGCCGGGAACGGGAAGATAATGAGGGCAGGGGCGGGTGTGCAAAACGAAATATCCTGTTTACTGGTTTTATAATAGCATTTTTATATTATAAGGTTGTGATGGTGGTTTATTTGCCTGTTATGTGGTAAGGCGAAGGAGTTTTTTGCCATAATCCGGTGAAAATGTCGTTGTTCTGTACCTCCATTGTTCCGCATAAAAATCAAAATCTTCATAAATTAATTTAAAAAAATACAATAACGGTTCTCTGCAAATCTTTTAAAAATAAGATTATAGAGAAACCAAAGCCCGCCAGGGGCGACTTGTTCATTTTCTTTTCCAGAAGCACATCATGTTCAAACCAAAATTATTTTCAATCCTGCCGGAGCTTACCCCGGATCGGATCATGAAGGATGTCATTGCCGGTATCATGGTGGGCATTGTTGCCCTGCCGCTGGCAATAGCTTTTGCCATAGCATCCGGAGTTTCACCTGAAAAGGGGCTTATTACGGCCGTGGTCGGCGGTTTTCTTGTCTCTTTTCTTGGAGGAAGCCGGGTACAGATTGGCGGCCCGACGGGAGCCTTTATTGTAATCCTGTACGGAATTGTCCAGCAATACGGTATCAACGGTCTCGTCATAGCAACCATCATGTCGGGCATTATCCTCATGATCATGGGCTTTGCCCAGTTTGGATCGCTGATCAAGTTTATTCCCTACCCGGTGATTGTCGGCTTTACCAGTGGCATTGCTGTCATTATTTTCTCCAGCCAAATCAAGGATTTTCTTGGCCTCGACATAGCCATCGTTCCTGCCGATTTTATCGGCAAATGGCTATCCTACGCAAAGAGCCTGCCAACATTTCACCTTGCAAGTTTCATGATCGGGATACTGGCCCTGCTGATTATCCTCTTCTGGCCTAAACTGTCACGAAAACTTCCCGGTTCATTGATCGCCATTATCGCAACAACCGTGATTGTGCAATACTTTCATCTTGATGTAGCAACCATTCAGTCCCGTTTCGGAGAGATCCCCTCCATGATTCCGGCACCGACATTCCCGTCGGTTGATTTTGCCACCATACAGCACCTCATCATGCCGGCAACTACCATCGCCCTGCTTGGAGCAATCGAAGCACTGCTTTCGGCTGTGGTCGCTGATGGCATGATAGGCAGTCGGCACAAGTCGAATATGGAGCTCATTGCGCAAGGTGCCGCAAATATCATTACGCCCCTCTTTGGCGGTATTCCCGTCACCGGCGCAATTGCAAGAACGGCTACCAATGTCAAAAATGGCGGAAGAACCCCTATAGCAGGAATAGTTCATGCCATCACACTGCTCCTCATCATGCTGCTTTTCGGCAAGTGGGCCAAGCTCATTCCAATGCCTGCCTTGGCCGCAATCCTTATTGTTGTCGCCTGGAACATGAGCGAAATCCATGTATTCCGGCAGCTCCTCAAAAGTCCGCGCAGTGATGTCATTGTCCTGCTGACCACCTTTGGCCTGACCGTTGTTTTTGATCTTACCCTCGCAATTGAGATCGGCATGCTTCTCGCCGTTATCCTCTTTATGCAGCGCATGGCCCAGCTCTCCAATGTCGGTGTCATTACCAAGGAGCTGACAGACCGCGATGAAGAAGATGACCCGAATACCATTGTAACACGGAAAGTACCTAATGGTGTCGAGGTCTTTGAAATAGGCGGCCCCTTTTTCTTTGGTGCAGCCAGCAAGTTCAGGGAGGCAATGCACATTGTAGAACAGGCTCCAAAAATCCGGATTATCAGAATGCGAAGCGTCCTTTCCATCGACGCTACAGGGCTGAACATGATGCGAGATCTACTCAAAGATTGCAAAAAAACAGAGACCCGCCTTATTCTTTCAGGCGTTCATGCCCAGCCTCTCTTTGCCCTGCAGCAATATGGACTGTACGATGAGCTGGGTGAAGAGAACGTTTTCGGCAATATTGACGATGCTCTCGACCACGCACGAGAGATGCTTGGTC
>CAINOO010000266.1 GCA_903851535.1 uncultured Chlorobiaceae bacterium
AAAACAATGAGTATATGGCGGACGTGGATCGAAGCTTGCTCTTTGCTGAGCAACTGAATGAGATGATATCCATAGCGGGTCTCAACAATATCCGAGATTTGGCCTTCATTGAGAGCATAAGCAGCATTCTCAAAACTCGGTATCAGTTGACCTTTAGGGATAAAACCGAGATCGCCTCCTGCCTGAGCAGAACCCGGATCCTGTGAGTATTGTTTTGCCATTGCCGCAAAATCGGCTCCACCCTTGATCTCCGTTCGAATACGCTCTAACGTTGCAAGTGATTGCGCCCTGTTTTCTTCCGAAACCGGCGGGTACTTGATAATCTGCGATACAGAGACCTCTTCAGGAATCTGGGGAATTTTCTCCTTGTTCGCAGCATAGAAGGCCATCATTTCGTTATAACTGACGGTTACCCCTGTACTCTTTTTGCGGCGAAGCGTATCGACCAACTGCTGGTTGCGCAGCTCCTGGCGAATGCCCTCGAGAATACCGGCTGATGACTTTCCAAGACGGCTCTCCATCTCGGCTTTTGATGCAAACTTTGTGCTGAGCTCCCTGAACCGGTCGTTTGCCATCGAGACAACGGAGTTTTCATCGATAGTGATACTGTCAATCTGGGCTTTTGCAAGCACGATTTTCTGATCAATAAGCCCGTCAAGTATTGAACGGGACACCCCTGTATCCTGTGTCAATTGTGGATACTGCATGCGAAGCATGAGTGCCCTTGTATCTATTTCTGATTTAAAGATGACCTCATTTCCAACAACGGCAACAATCCTATCAGCGACATCGGCAAGAGCTGACATTTGCAGAGAGGAGGACCCGAAAAGAAGCAGCAGAGCGGCTTTCCTCAATACTTTTTTCATACCCCAGGTTCCTTACAAGTGAATATTATAAATTTCTCCCGCCACAACGCGGGCGGGGACAAAGAGTGAAATTGAGAAGCAACATCCCGGGGCAAGATCTCTCAGGAGAGCTTGCTTCCTCTCAGACGGACAGAACTTTTCGTAATTCTGAGCCAGTCATAAACAAGAGGCGCAGCAACAAAAATAGATGAATATGTACCAATCAAAATTCCGCTAAAGACGGCAAATGCAAAACCCCTGATTGCCGGTCCGGCAAAGATAAAGAGAACAAAAACAGAGAGAAGCACTGTTCCTGACGTAATAACTGTCCGACTGAGGGTCTGGTTCATGCTTTCGTTGAAAATCCGCTCATAATCTGCTGGTTTCTGTCCCCTAATTCTCTCCCGGATACGATCGTAGACGACAACCGTATCGGTAATGGAGTAACCTGCGATGGTAAGAAACGCAGCAATGATACTCTGATCCATTTCAAGCGGCATAAAGGTAAAGAGGCCACCGAGAATACTGAAGAGTCCCAGAACGGTCAGGATATCGTGAAAAATAGCGATTACCCCGGCGGATGCAAATTTTATTTCGAACCGGATTCCGACATAGAGAAGAATCGCCAGGAGTGAGGCAAAAAGCGCTTTGACGGCCGACCATTTCAAATCGGAGGCAATACTTGGTCCAACGGCATCAATACGGACAATTTCATGGCGATTTCCCTGAATCCGGGCGTTGAGAGCATTGGAAACAAGCGACTTCAACTGGCCTGTATCACCCTGAAAGACGGTACTGAAGAGAAAAGAGCGATCCATACCGTACTGCTTCAGCGTTCCTGAAACACCTGCGGCATCGAGCACAGAGCGAATCTGGCCGACATCGGCGTTTTTCTCGAAGCGTATCACCACTTCGGAGCCTCCCCTGAAGTCAATACCATAGTTCAGCCCTTTGACCGCGAGCGAAACCATTCCTGCAACAAGCAGAATTACAGAGAACCCGTACGCAATTTTACGATAGCGGATAAAGTTAAAGTTGGTCTTCTGAAAGATCCTCATGGGTTGAAACGTCTTGAAATATTAACCGAAACTTTTATCTGACATAAGGTTTTTGGCAAGCAGCAGATGGAAGATCTCTCTGGTCACCACGATTGCTGTAAACAGGCTCGCCGAGGTGCCAATCATCAGGGTAACAGCAAACC
>CAINOO010000267.1 GCA_903851535.1 uncultured Chlorobiaceae bacterium
CGTACAGCCGAAGTCCGGCCCGGCAGCTCTTTTGTCAATACCAGGAGTTCGGGTTTCATGGTTACGACACTGACCTCCGGTTTCATGCTCGAATCCTGTTTATGGTCTGACGATCCCCTGGGCCACAGGTACCAGCCTGCAATCAGGGTGACAAGCAAACCGGCAATGATAAACGACCTTTTCATAATATGTATCTGTGATTATTATTTGTCAGGCGGAACAAGGGAGTTACAACTTCTCAACCTCAAACCTGCTGACGTTTCTTGCCTTGGGGTCAAAGACAATACCAATCAGGTAGCGCTCGCCACTATATTTCTCGTAATATTTCATTCTTTTGATCTGCTCAAGCGGCTCCCCGTCGCACACCTTGAATTCAAAAAGAAAGGTTCTTCCCCCGGCCTTCAAGGTCAAATCAATTCTGCCTTTGTTACTAACGTCCTCAGCGATGATCTCCACCCCGATACTGGCAAAACAGGCATAGAGCACGCTGGCGTAAAAGCCCTCGTACCTCTCGATATCATTGTTGGTGAAATTATTGTAGGCAATGCTTGCAAAAAGGCGCTTGATAACGGGTTCAAGACTTCCAACGTCTCCGGCTTCAATCACATCAAGCAGCTCACTACGAATCAACTCTTTTTGTGATCCGCTGATCATTGATTGCAGTATATAGTCGTTGAAACTGATCTGCACCTCCTTGTTGGGAAACCCTAATTCGTAGCGAACTCCCATGCCCGATGGTATCAACCGCTTGATGGTCAAATAGCCAGTCTGGAACAGAATGGTCTCCAGATTAAGATTTTCAATATCAAAGCTGTTGACCAGGCGCTTGTTAACGTTGATGTTTAAAAAGCCAGGGATAAAATAGCTGTTTTTTTTAATCAGCTCGACCAGGAAGCGCGGCGTACCGGTTTCAAACCAGTAATTGTCAAACTCATAATGGTTCTTGATAAAGAGCAGAATATCGAAAGGGTTATAGACCCTGTCACCCAAAAAGTTATAGCCGTTATACCACCGTTTGACCTGCTCCATATCCACCCCTTCAAAATAAGGAGCAAAAGTGGTCTCCAGATCAAGCTGAGTGTACCCACAAACATTGCCATAGTCAGGGTTCAGACTGATATCCTCAAGATTGTTCAGACCGCTGAAGAGCGACACTTTGGAGAATTTGCTTACTCCGGTGAGGAAGGCAAAGCGCAGATACTCGTCATTCTCCTTGATTTTTGTGTAAAAGTCCCGCATCCCATTCCGAATGACCAGGGCCTCGGGTATGTTCTCAATATTATCCAGAATCGGTTTGTCATACTCATCAATCAGGATGACCACCTTTTGATGATACTTTTGAGATGCCTTTTTGATGAGTTCAGCAAAACACTGGTTGGGATCCTCTTTTTCCACGCAAGTAATATCAAGCCGCTCCTGATTGTCATTCAGGATATAGAAAAGATTTTTGCGAAGCGTTTCCTGGCTGCGTATCCCGCCACTGAAACTGATTTTGATGACAGGATACGTCACCTCCCAGTTCCATTGCTCCTCAATCAGCAGCCCCCTGAAAAGCTCCCGCTTCCCCTCAAAAATATTTTTCAGCGTATCGAGAAAGAGGCTTTTACCGAATCGCCGGGGCCGCGACAGAAAAACATATTTAAACCTCTCAATCAGGCTACAGGCAATCTCCGTTTTGTCGATATACAGATAATTCTCATTAATAATCTCACTGAAGGTCTGTATCCCTACTGGCAGCTTTTTCATCGTCAACCTCAAGTTATAACATTAGCTCATCTCAGGTATCCTCCCCAAGAAAACTCCACACTTTTTTTACAACGAAACGCAAGATAAAGTTTTTTGACCTTTTAAAGCGCATCGAAATCTTGTTCACTGCTTGCCAATCGGTAACGGAGCCAACCCAAGCTCTTTGAGAAACTCGTTGTGTTTGTTGGTGGCGTTGA
>CAINOO010000268.1 GCA_903851535.1 uncultured Chlorobiaceae bacterium
ATTGCATTACAGGAGCTGACGCGATACGAAGAGGCTTTGTTGAGTTATGACAAGGCTCTTGCTCTCAAGCCTGATTTTGCTGAGGCCCATAATAATCGAGGCAATACGTTACTCAAAATGAGGCGCTACGAAGAGGCTCTTGCAAGTTATAGCAGGGCGTTTTCGGTCAATCCTGGTTATGCCAAGGCGTACTTTAATCAAGGCGCGACATTAAAAGAGCTTAAACGCTATGACGATGCGCTGGCGAGTTACGACAGGGCTTTAGTACTTATACCTGATTATGTGCATGCAAGCTATAATCGTGCCATTGTGCTTATGCTGCTACAACGGTATGACGATGCACTGGCAAGTTTCGAGCGTGCGTTCGATCTCAAGGCAGATTATGACTATTTGTTTGGACAACGCCTGCATTCGAGGATGCAGATTTGCGATTGGAGCGCTTTTGATGATCTGGTTCATCAACTTGCAGTAAAAATAGAGAGCCATAAAAAAGCCTCATTACCATTTCCTCTTCTTGCTCTTATAGATGAGCCCCCTTTGCAAAAAAGTGCGGCGCTGATTCATGTGCAAGCTGAATTTCCTGAAACTCATCTGCTTGCGGAACTTCCAAAGCGTGAACGGCATGATAAAATCCGAATCGGGTATTACTCCGCTGATTTTTGCAACCATCCGGTCTCATTTTTGACCGCCGAGCTGTTTGAGTTGCATCATAGAGATAAATTTGAGCTTCTTGCATTTTCCTTTGGATCGAATACACAGGATGATATGAGAAAACGGATTGAGGCTGCTTTTGACTGCTTTCTTGATGTGCGAAACCTCTCTGATCTTGATGTTGCGAAGCTTTCCAGGAACCTTGAGATTGATATTGCCATTGATTTAGGCGGTTTCACGACAGATTCGCGCACCGGTATATTTGCCCTGCGTGCAGCGCCGATACAGGTCAGTTATATTGGCTATCTTGGTACGATGGGTGCTGCCTACATGGACTATCTGATAGCCGATTCCACGATTATTCCAAAGGAAAATCAAAAATATTATACCGAAAAAATTGTTTACTTGCCGAGTTATCAGGTCAACGATACGAAGCGTCGTATTGCCGACAGGCTTTTTACCCGGGAAGAGTGCGGATTACCACAGAAGGGTTTTGTTTTCTGCTGTTTCAACAGTAACTACAAAATCACCCCAACCACCTTTGACGGCTGGATGCGCATCCTTCGCCAAGTGGAGGGAAGCGTTTTGTTTCTGTATGTGGCTAATGATTCGGCCGCTGTTAATTTGAGGAAGGAGGCGGAGGCAAGAGGTGTTGAGAGTGATCGGTTGATTTTTGGGAAACGGTTACCTCTTCCAGAGTATTTGGCCAGATACCGTGTTGCCGATCTCTTTCTGGATACCCTTCCCTACAATGCTGGCACGACGGCAAGTGATGCCTTGTGGGTGGGATTGCCGGTGTTGACCTGTATGGGAGAATCATTTGCGAGCCGTGTTGCAGCAAGCCTGCTCAATGCCATCCAGTTACCGGAGCTGATTACCTCAACGCAGGAGGAGTATGAAGCGCTTGCGATTGAATTGGCCACCAATTCGGAAAAGTTGGGCACTATCCGCCGTAAGCTGGAACGTAATCGGCTTACGACTCCGTTGTTTGATACGCAGCTCTTTACCCATCACATCGAAGAGGCTTACCGTATGATGTATGAGCGGTATCAGGCTGATTTGCCGCCGGATCATCTCTCTGTTGAGCAAGCACAACTTGTGTACAAGAACGAAACGACGCAGGAGCTTGTTGAAGACCGAAGGGCTGCTGTGCTGGATGATGGCGAATTGGTTGCCTTTTCCCCGTCGGCAGCGGTTGATTGCTCTCTTTCGTTGCAATCACCGTTGACTTTCCGTCAACATGGGCGTTTCGATAGCATATTTATTTATCAAATTTTTTATGATCAAGCTTCTAAAGCTATGCTCGATCCTGGTTTTATTCCGTTGGATAATTCTTTGAATGAAAGACCTGATTGGTATGAGTTCTGGGTTATAAGGGATTTTTTAAAAAAAAATAAATTGCAGGAAAATGGCTGGTATGGCTTTCTTTCTCCAAAGTTTACTCTAAAAACAGGATTTAATTCATCTATCCTGTTTGATGCCATTGAGAAATGTTGCGAATGTAGCGATGTTTGCATCATTTCAAACTCCTGGGATCAACTTGCCTATTTTTTGAATCCTTTTGAACAAGGAGAATTTTGGCATCCTGAATTACTGAAATTGTCGCAATGTTTTTTCGACAAGATAGGGATAAACATGGATCTTGCAACATTGGTCACGCACTCAAAAATATCGGTTTTCAGCAATTATATTATAGCGAAACCGCGCTTCTGGGAAGAGTGGCTCACCATTGCAGATAAATTTTTCGACATTGTTGAAAGCAACGCCGTACCTGAATTAAGTCAAAAAACAAGTTATGGCTCCCCTGATTATCGGGTCCCTATGAAAACGTTTATTCAGGAAAGATTTGCGACAGTAATTCTCGCTCAAGGCGGCTATCATGTGGTTTCCCTTGATCAAATTCAGGATCAGGAACTATTTTTCAGGTTATTTAAAAATGATGTCAGAACACGAAATATGCTGCAAACCTGTGACTTGCTTAAAGAGCAATATTGCCGAACCGGGGATAAAAACTTTTTGGATATGTATTACAGGGTTCGCAAAGATATTGATTTCTGCAAGCCTTGATGATGATTTGCTTAAATTGGATTGATTATCAATGGCTTTATGTTACCATGCATCATACTCTCCATACAATCACTTTTGCACTTGAATTTGGTTGTGGAGCGGGTACCATTTTTCCGGGGCATTTCGCATAAAATTTTATTGCTGTAGCATTTTAATAGAACCTGGCGTTTCCATACCGAACGGTCTCTCGTTATGGAGGTGGTCACCTCCTCCGGGTTTCCTGCATTTCGAACGCATCTGCCTGGAGCATTATGCGGCGATAACGTCAGCGGTGACGGGATGATGCCGATGAAATGCTCCTCTGCAAGAGTTACTTACGCTTTTTTTGTTCTTTTTTGTGTATTTTAAGTGTTATATTACAGGCGGATTACAGGTGGAGGCGTTGCGTGATGTTTGTTTTGCCTTTTATGCTGCTTGTCGAATAAGACGTTGTGCGATATGTTCTTGTCTGCTTGTGTCTGCGTGGTTTTGATGATTATGTATTTGTTCACAAAAAAATTGATGATTATGAAACAGTTTTTGAGAATCCTTTTTGTTCCACTCCTAAGAACGTTGCTGCTTTCCGGGTTCGGTGTTGTCATGGTTTCGTCCATTTTGTCGGCCGCTCCGATCAAAGTTGGCGATGAGTATGGGGGAGGGAAGGTTGTTTATATCCTGCAGCCTGGTGACCCGGGCTACAAGGCGAGCGAATTGCATGGTTTCGTTGCAGCCAAGGATGATTTGCCGCAGGAGTCGGTTACCTGGTTTGAGGCCAAGTCTGCAGTGGAGAAGATGGAGGTGAACGGCAATAAGGGATGGAGTTTGCCGAATGAAAGTGAGTTGAGCCTGTTGTATAAGAATAGGGATCTGGTTGGTGGTTTCCGCGATTACAGTTACTATTGGAGCGGGTCTGAGGTGGGTCAAAAAGCGTTGGCGGTTGATTTTTTCAATGGTGAAAAGGTACTCAGCCCCAAGTCGGGCACCATGTCTGGTATCAAGCGTGCCCGTGCAATACGGAAGTTTTAGGTGAGGCATTGGCATACGTTTTTCTCTGTTTTGTTTGCTTTTTTGCCGGATTTGAGGGCTTTTATTGACTTGTATTACCATGATTACTCCAGATGGGGCGTTGTTGCTGGTTATTGATGTGCAGGGTCGGCTTGCGCAGGGCGTTGTTTCTTCATCAGCTCTTGAATCGAGTCTCGGAAAGCTGGTGAGGGCCTGCAAGATTTTTGAGGTGCCGATTCTGCTGACCGAACAATATCCGAAGGGTCTTGGTACAACTGTCGATTCAATAAGGGAGTTGCTGGCGGGTATCGTACCAATTGAAAAACTCTCCTTCAGTTGTTGCGGTTCACCGGAGTTCATGAGGCAACTCCGTTCATCGAAACGCAATGATATCCTCGTTGCTGGTATGGAGGCTCATGTTTGTGTTTACCAGACAGCGATGGATCTTATTGAGTTTGGCTACAACGTTCATCTCGTGACCGATTGCGTTTCGTCGAGAAGCGACGAAAACAGGAGTCTTGGAATTCGCTGCATTGAAAAAGCGGGTGCCTGCCTGACCAGCAGCGAAATGGCGATTTTTGAATTGTTGCGTGTGGCTGGGGGTGAGCGGTTCAAGGAGATTTCAAAAATCGTGAAAGAGTAGGGGGCCCTTGCCCCCTTCTGTCTTACTCCTGTTTGCCGATAACGGCTTTGAGCATTGATTGCAGTTTCTCTGTTCCGTCAAAGATGTTGGTTTCAATTTTTAGATAGTAGCAGGGTCTTGCGGTGATTATGCGGATAAGTTCGGGATGGCCAAGCATCCGGAAGTAATCTTTTTCTGTGGTGACAAGGCTGAGCGTTTTGGCATCGGCTATCTTGCGTATGGCATGCAGCTTTTTAACACTATAAGGCGCGTGGTCATGGAAAAAGCGGTGTGCGACGATGTTTACACCCTCTTCTTTGAGGCTTTCCAGAAAGCTTTCGGGTGAAGAGATACCTGCAAATGCAAAGGCATTGATCTCTTTCATCGATCGCGCCTCTTCTGAAGTGGTAAATGCCCCTGAAACACAGACCAGTTCCGCAGTTTTAAGGCGGGCTTTTATGACAGGCACTCCTGTTTTTTCAATATTTTTTTCTATGGTGTCTGCTTTTTGGGGATCACTTATTTTGTTGAGCACAATCAAGTTTGCTCTTTTAAGGTTTTTCAGTGGCTCCCTCAAGCGCCCTTCGGGCAGCATTTTTGCGTTGAAAAAAGGTTCGGATGCATTGATCAGAGCGATGTTGAGTGATCTGTGGATTTGGCGGTGCTGGAAGGCATCGTCGAGGATGATGACCGAGGGCAGCCTTTTGGCGAAGCGCTTTACAATATAGGCTATGGCATCTTTTCGTTTTTCGGCAACCATGACAATGGCGTTGGGGTTGTTCCATGCGAGCATTGCTGTTTCATCACCGCTCTCTCTGCTGCCAAGCAGGATGTTCTGACCATCGGAAACCAGTTGTACCCCTTTTGACTCCCGCCGATATCCCCGTGAGACAATTGCCGGTGTGCATCCGATCGAGAGATAGTATTTGACGATCCAGTCAACGAGAGGAGTTTTTCCTGTTCCACCGACAGAAAGGTTGCCTATTGAAACAACAGGAACTGGTGATTGCCATGCCTTGAAAAAATGGCGGTCAAAGAGTGTATTGCGAAGTGAGACGATACTTTGGAAGAAAAGGGCCGCAGGTCTGAGCAGTATGGAGAGTGGGTTGTGCATGGCTGAGCTTGATTGAAAGTTGCTTCGTATATGATTGGAGTTCTTCTTTATTGTTGAATTGGGGAAGATCAATGAGGTGGAGCTTGACCGTGGTTTTGCTGAAAGGTTTTGGAATTTCAAACTTGTCCCAGCTTTTGAGTTTCCACTTGTGTGCATGGTGAATCTCGGCAAAAACCAGCGGATAGTGGTTTTCTGAGGCCAGACGCAACATACCGAATTTGTATTGGTTTGCAGGTCCGCGCGGTCCATCGGGCGTGAGAGCAACAACACCCTCTCCCTGAAGGGCGTGCTGCATGGCGCGCTTGACCATATCGCCTCCCTTTGAGCTTGACCCCCGAATGAGTGAGAAGCCCAGTTGCTGAAGCGTGTCGGCAAGAATAGTGCCATCGCCAGAGCTGCTTACCACTGCGATAATTTTTTTTTGGGGAAAGAGTACTTGGGCAAGAAGCCATCCTGTGATCATTTTTCCGTGCCAGAAGGTGAAAATGGCTCCTTTTTCGGGGAGCTGCGTATGCTCTGGCGTTACTGATATTCGCAGGCTTGCATGGAGAAGTTTCAGCGCAACGGAAAGGATATGGCGTGTAATCAGTGATGAGAGTGGCATGGGTGTTGAAAAAAATTGTCAATCGGGCAAGGGGAATGCACGGGAATAAGTTTTTTAATTATTAATTTTCCGACCGGCACATTATATACTGGCTATCTGCTTATAAACAGAGTGACAATTTAACAAACCGTATCGATAAACCACAGAGACAAATGCCCACAGTGAGTGCTATGAATGTTTTGATTATAGGAAGTGGTGCGCGTGAACATGCCCTGTGCTGGTCCATCGCCCGAAGTGAAGCTGTACAGAAGGTCTTTGTGGCACCGGGGAATGGCGGTACTGCTTTGATGGGTGGAAAAATATCCAATGTACCATTGAAAGTCACTGCGCTTGATGATCTGCTTCGTTTTGCTGTCGACAACGGTATCGAATTGACTGTTGTTGGTTCGGAGGCACCGCTGGCACTTGGTATTGTGGATCTGTTTCGCAGAGCGGGAAAAAAAATAGTTGGTCCCACGCAATCGGCAGCCCGTCTGGAATCAAGCAAGGTGTTTTCAAAGGAATTTATGCAGCGTCACCATATTCCTACAGCCGGGTATCATGTTTTTCATGATGCGCCTTCTGCCAATATCCATATTGAGTCGATGCAGACACTCTTTCCACTGGTGATCAAGGCAAGCGGTTTATGTGCCGGAAAAGGGGTTTATATTGCTTCTGACAAGGAGCAGGCATTGAGAGCAATCGGAGAGCTGTTTGAAGAGCGCATTTTTGGAGATGCGGGAAATGAGGTGGTCATTGAGGAGTTTTTGCAGGGAGAAGAGGCAAGTGTTTTTGCCCTTACTGATGGTATGGCATACCGGCTTTTTTTGCCAGCACAGGATCATAAGCGTATCGGTGATGGCGATACTGGTAAAAATACCGGAGGTATGGGCGCTTATGCTCCGGCACCGCTGGTGACGCCCGAAGTAATGCGGAAGGTTGAGGAGCGCATTATCCAGCCTACCTTGAAGGGCATGAGGGATGAGGGCTCTTTGTATACAGGGTTTTTGTATGTTGGTCTCATGATTGACGATGGAGAGCCCTTTGTTGTTGAGTATAATGCGCGTATGGGCGATCCTGAGTGCCAGGTGGTGCTTCCGTTGTTGAAGGGTGATTTTGTGCAAGCCCTTATGGCAAGTGTTGATGGCTCGCTTGATGATGTGCCGTTTGAGATGCACCACAAATCGGCAGCAACCGTTGTTATCGCCTCCGGTGGCTATCCTGACCATTATGAAACCGGTAAGGTCATTACTCTTTCTGATGAGCTTTCATCAATGGAAGATTGCCTTCTTTTTCATGCTGGAACGGCTTATGAAGAGGCACAACTTGTTACTGCGGGTGGAAGGGTTTTTTCGGTGACAGCGGTTGGAGCAACACTCAGGCAGAGTATTGATCGTGCTTACCGTGCGGTTGAAATGATCGGTTTTGAGGGTGCCTGTTATCGTACCGATATAGGAGCCAAGGCACTTTAATTTTTCGTCAATTGTTGTTTTATGAAACTGCCAAGGCGTCAATTCGAGATTATCCAGGAACAGGCGTTTCGGGAGTTGCCCTATGAGTGTTGCGGGCTGCTTGTCGGAATACAGAACAGAGATCACAGGGGTAATGTGGAGAATATTGTCTATGAAGTTGCCCCTTGCAAGAACTGCCTCTATCATGGCAGGGAGCAGGGATTTGAGATTGCCCATCAGGAGTATCTTGATGTGGAGCGTGAAGCGGAGATGCTTGGCTATGAAATTATAGGTTCCTACCATTCTCATATCAATTCACCTGCCTTGCCGTCATTGCATGATGTTGATTTTGCCCGTTCAGGTCATACCTTGCTGATTATCTCATTGACCAATGCGCGGCCAAGGGAGGTGACAGCGTGGCTGAGACGGGAGTCGGGAGGGTTTCATCAGGAGCAAATCCGTGTGGTTGAGTAGTTTACCCCGCGAGGGTGTCTATAACTCTTCAAATATTTTGTACATTACCCTTTTTAAGCTTGCCAAGTACTAAACCACCTCAATAACGTGCCAAAGCGGGAAGATATAAAGTCGATTTTAGTGATTGGTGCCGGTCCTATTGTGATCGGTCAAGCCTGTGAATTTGATTATTCTGGTACCCAGGCGTGCCGGGCCCTCAAGGAGGACGGGTACAGGGTTGTGTTGGTGAATAGTAATCCAGCAACCATTATGACTGATATAGAGTTTGCTGATGCAACCTATATTGAGCCGATTACACCGGAATACGTACAAAAGATTATCGAACGGGAAAAACCCGATGCGCTTTTACCGACTATGGGAGGCCAGACGGCGCTTAATATAGCCGTCAGTCTTGCTGAATCCGGCATTCTTGAACGGAATGGAGTTGAACTGATTGGCGCGAAGTTGCGTGCTATCAGAAAAGCTGAAAACCGCGAGTTTTTCAGCGATGCCATGAAAAAAATAGGCCTTGAAATGGCCAAGGGGTTCTTTGTTCGCAATGAAAAAGAGGCGAAAGAGGCGCTTGAGGAGATAGGCCTTCCGATTGTTATCAGGCCGTCGTTTACGCTTGGTGGTACCGGCGGAGGTTTTGCCGAGACAAAAGCAGACTATTATGAAGCTGTTCGGAGGGGACTTACTGAAAGTCCTATTAGTGAAGTGCTGGTTGAGGAGTGTTTGACCGGCTGGAAGGAGTATGAGCTTGAGGTTATTCGTGATCTGGCTGATAATGTTATTATTGTCTGTTCGATAGAGAATTTTGACCCGATGGGGGTCCATACCGGTGACAGTATTACGGTTGCGCCGGCACAGACACTCACAGACCGCCAGTACCAGGAGTTACGAGATGCGTCCGTGCGTATTATTCGCGAAATCGGCGTCGAGACTGGCGGCAGCAATATCCAGTTTGCGATCAACCCGCTTGATGGCCGAATCGTGGTTATCGAGATGAATCCTCGTGTATCGCGCAGCTCAGCCCTCGCTTCAAAGGCGACCGGTTTTCCTATTGCCAAAGTTGCAGCAAAACTTGCCGTTGGTTACCGACTTGACGAGATTCTCAATGACATTACCAAAACTACTCCTGCCAGTTTTGAGCCAGCGATTGACTATTGTGTTGTCAAGATTCCTCGCTGGGATTTTGAAAAGTTCAAGAATGTTGATGCCCGCCTTGGAGTGCAGATGAAGTCTGTCGGTGAGGTTATGGCTTTTGGGAGGAACTTCAGGGAGGCGTTACAAAAATCGCTCCGTGGGCTTGAAATCGGTCGTGCGGGGCTTGGTTCAGATGGCAAGGATGTGATGAATGTCCTTGATATGACTCAGCAGCAGAAAAAGTTTGCCAAAGAGGATATTCTTGAAAAAATAAAAACACCGAAAGCTGACCGCTTGTTTTATCTCCGCTATGCTTTCCAGGCTGGAGCGACCATTGAAGAGGTTCATCAGTCAACCGGCATTGACCCCTGGTTTCTCGACAATATTCTTCAGATTGTTGAACTTGAAGACCAGCTCCGCGATCTGGCCTCCGCAGTCTGACCGGATATGAGTTATCTCAGCAGGATACTGGAGGAGAAAAAGCAGGAGACAGGGGAGCTTCAGAAGGAGAGGCCAGAGCATCGTTATGTTGAGCTGCAGCGAACTCTTGCTCCAACCCGTGATTTTACCGCGGCACTCCGGCGCAGTGACGGGGGATTGAGGCTTATTGCTGAAATCAAGAAAGCCTCTCCTTCGCGGGGTATTATTGTCGCTGATTTTGATCCCGTCGCCATTGCGCGCCGCTATGGGGAGCTTGGTGCTGCTGCTTATTCGGTGCTGACAGACCGGCTTTTTTTTCAGGGCTCGAATGAGTATCTCCGGTTGGTAAGCAGTTCCTTTCCGTTGCCGGTGTTGCGAAAGGATTTCATTATTGATGAGGCCCAGATTTTTCAGTCACGGCTGATCGGTGCTGATGCCATTCTGCTTATCGTTGCAGCGCTTGAACCATCCCAGCTTGGCGATTATCTGCAGTTGGCTGCGGCCATAGGTCTGCATGTGCTTGTGGAGGTGCATGACCACAACGAGCTCGACAGGGCCCTTGAGAAGGGTGCGCCGGTTATCGGAGTCAATAACCGGGATTTGAAAGATTTTTCCCTCAAGCTTGAAACCTCTCTCTCGCTTCGCCCTTTTATTCCTTCAGGTGTTGTTGCTGTCTCCGAAAGCGGGATGAAGAGCTCTGCCGATATCGCCCTTATCGCCCAGGCATCGTTTGATGCGGTGTTGATAGGAGAGGGGCTGCATACAAGCGCAGAGCTTCGCACGATTACCTGGTCATAGCTCTGAATTTTGCGGCTGTTTGTGCCGGATTGGCCGCTTTGAAAAAAGCCGTTCCGGCAATGAGTGCGTCGGCTCCAGCCGAAACAACCTCCTGCCCATTTTCCTCGGTTATTCCGCCATCAATGGCAATGATCATTTCCGGATTCAGTTTGAGACGCATCTCATGGAGCCGGGAAATTTTACCAATTGATGATGGAATAAACTTTTGCCCCCCGAAACCGGGATTGACCGACATCAGAAGGACGAGATCAAGATCAGGCAGGATTGCTTCAAGTGTCGATACCGGTGTTGCGGGATTGATTGAGACACCGGCTTTGGCTCCAAGGCTTTTGATAAACTGAATGGTGCGGTGCAGGTGCGGACATGTTTCCTGATGGACAGTGATCTGGTGAGAGCCAGCTTTGACAAACTCCTCAATGAAGCGGTCGGGATTGGCTATCATCAGGTGGGTGTCGATAATCATTGGTGTACACGACGCAATTGCTTGTACGATGAGTGGACCGAAGGTGATGTTGGGCACAAAGTTTCCGTCCATAATGTCGCAGTGCATCCAGTCTGCTCCTGCTTTTGTGGCGATCTCGATTGAGTCTTTAAGGCGGGTGAAGTCAGCCGAAAGAATGGATGGTGCAAGAAGCGTGGATGGTGCAGGCATGGTAATAACGTTCGTGATCGTGAAAAAAATAATCCGCTAAATAATTAAAAAGCTTCGCCAATTCCAAAATTGAAGGTGTAGTCGCCGATGTTCAATGTTGAGAACCGCCATGGTTTTGCCTGGGCTGGATCATGAAGTTTATAGGCAAGATCAAAACGGAATGGGCCTATGGGGGAGCCGATTCGCAGCCCAACGCCTGCGTCCCAGGCAAAATCCCTTGTCAGGGTTCCAAGGTTAAAGCCATAAAGTCCCTTTCTGTCCCAGATGTTTCCGATGTCGGTAAAAAAGGTTACACCTGAGGGTTGATTGAAGAGGGTGAAAAACTTCTGTCGGTATTCCAGATTGAGTTCAAGCTTGATGTCGGCACCGAAATTAGCCGCAGCCTTGCTCGTGCTTTTGCCAGGTCCGAGGGTATTGAAAAGCCAGCCCCGCATACTGTTTGGCCCACCTGCATAAAAACGGCGCTCTTCAGGAGTTGTTTCTGCTTTGCCATAGGGCATCATCCATCCAATCACTCCTCTTCCCGCAAGCTGGCTTTGTGCAGAGAGGCTTTTTGTCAGTATAAGACCGTTTTCGAGTTTTAGATACTGCGAATAGGTTGTGCCGAATATCTGTGGATCCTTGTTCGTGAATCCGCCGTATGATTTTGTGTCAAAATATTGGTCAATCAGCCATGCAAGGCTCCCGGATTCTTCTACAAGCAGGTCGAGGTTCCAGATTGTTTGTTCGGGCAGAACTCGCTGACGGTTTGTCGTGTTGTAGCGAAGGCGGAAGGTTTGGTTGACATGGGTCTCAAGAAGGCTGTCAATTCCAGACTTGACGGCCGCTTCATTGGAGGGGTTTATGCCGATATTATTGGCAAGATCGGTCTTAAAAAGCTGTTTGAACCCTTTGAGTGAGTCTTTTTTAACCCATTCAAATTCAAAAAAATCAAAATCAAGGCGCGATGAGGGGTTCAGGCGGGCGCTATAGGTTCCTCGTATCAGCCCGTTTTTGTTTGAAAGCAGTACAGGCAGTTTTGCTGCTGAGTATTCAAGAGTTGTTGCATAGAAATTGCCGTTTTTTTTGAGAACCGGCATAACAAGGCTGCTTTTCAGGTTGAACTCATAAGGAATTACCTTGGCATACTGGCTTTCGTCAAGGTTTTGCAAGAGCTGGTTGTTGTAACGGGCCTGTGTGCCGTATTCGATTGATGTACGGAATTGTTCGGCTCCTCCGAGCAGGTTTTTGTTTTCATAGCCAAGAGAGCTCCCTAAAAAAAGGGATCCGTATCGGTTGTCAAGCAGTATTTTTGGTTCTATCTGGTGCTTGGATGCAGTTTCAAGGTGGATTGTGGTATAGAGCTTGTCGGCGTGCACCGAGTCGGGATTGATGTAAATGGAGGAAAAGAGATTGGTCGTTCCAAAATTTTGCAAAGTACGCTGTTCGAGACTCTGGCGGGTAAGGTTGCCCGGGCGGAATTCGATGGATGAGGTAATCAGATGGGGGGAAATGTTCTGGTTGCCGAGAATGCTGCCGCTGATATTGTCTTGAATAAATGGTTTTGTTTTTGATGTGGTATCGCTTTTTACCGGATTATGAACCACAGCATTGATTGGCCCATAGCGCAGTTGTTTTGGCAGTTTAAGTTGAAAGAGGAGGCCTGCACGAGTGCCAACAGTATCAATTTTGATTCGGATACTGTCTTGATGAAAAAAGGCAAAGCCATACTCCCTGAAAAAAGAGATAGTGCGATCCCGCTCTTCAATCAGTCGGTCAACGGAAAAAATATCATTGACGTTTAGCCTTTTTTTTGTGAGATACTCTTTTTTTAGTTCCGCCGCAATATTGTCAAGCCCTTCATAGGTGACGAAGTCAACCCTTGATGGCTCATTTTCATGGATAGTGATATTGAGGCTTATCTTTCGCTTACCTGTTTTTCGGGTAATGGTGGTGTCTACGCTGGCGAAAAAATAGCCTTTATAGGTGTAAAGCTTCTTGATGAGAAAGATGTCCTTGTCAAACTCCTCTGCATTAAAGGGTTTGCCGGATCCTCCGAAAAGGCCGAGTCCAAGAAAGGAGCGCTGTTCGGAGGTTGAAATGATCAGACGGAGCTCTTCCTCACTGATCGTCTTATTGCCGCTGAAGTGTATTTTACCGACACAGGGCAATGTGTCAGCCTCTTTCTTTCCTCCGTCGGCAGAACCGCCATGTGCCAGACAGGCACAGAGCAGAAGAAAAACGATAAAAACAAATGCTTTTGCCAAGCATAAATCCCGTTTTGCGCTAGGTTAATGGTTCTTCATCTCCGTAGCCAAAATCTTCGTCGGTCGGATAGTCAGGCCATACTTCGTCAAGACTTTCGTACATATCATCGCTGTCAGGAAGGTCGAGCAGGTTGTCGATCACCTGTTGGGGAGCACCGCTCCTGGTTGCGTAATTAATAAGTTCATCTTTTGTTACAGGCCATGGAGCATCAGCTATATGACGGGCAAGATCTAAATTCCAGTACATACTACGTTGATTGAGTGTTTCAGGTTACGAGTTATTGCCGCTCGGTTCGGGTGACGTTTTTTGTGTTGTAATGAATTTGTCCGGATTGTTTTGATCAAAGAAATAAGCCGTCGGGTTGACTTGGACGTTATCTTTTTGTACTTCATAATGCAGATGAGGGCCGGTCGATAAACCAGTGTTTCCCGAAAGTGCTATGATTTCTCCCCGGTTGACTCTCTGTCCCTGGCGAACCAGTGATTTGGAAAGATGGGCATAGACGGTCTTAAAACCGTATCCGTGATTAATGGTTATTTTTTGTCCATACCCTTTGTCATATCCTGAAAAGGAGACAACTCCATCACCTGTTGAATGTACCCTTGTTCCCTCTGAAGCAGCAAAATCAATGCCCGTATGAAAAAGAGCGACGTTATAGACAGGGTGCAGCCGACGTCCAAAAGCGCTTGTAATGGAACCGATTATAGGCTTGATGTTTGGTATACAGGAAAAGAAGGGTGCGGGATTCGTGTTTTCAGCAAGTTCTCCTGATTCAGCGGTGTTGTTTTTTTGCGACTCTATCTGGAATATCAACTGCTCAATCATTTTTTCGGTATTTGCCAACAGCCCTTCAGTGGTGTTATCCCTGGCGCTTTTTTTGGTCTCAACAGGATTTTTTTCTTCAGCAAAAAGAGCTTTGGGTGTCCATAACAATAAAGAAAGCAGGGTAAGAGAGAGAAACAGCAACCTCGCCGGAAAGTGCGCAAAGAGCATGGTTGCCACTTTACTGCCGTATTCAGATGGAGCCATAAACCGACTGTTAGAAGTCATGGGATATCGGGGATTGTTGGTCTGAACAGGAATGCTTTCAATGTTCAAATATAAATAAACTTTTTTGTATATGTCAATGATTAGTGGGCTTCCAGCCAGTTTTTTCCAATGCCGGTATCGACCAGTACGGGAACGTGAATGAGACCGCAAATTATTGCCGCATCTATCATTGCCTGTTCAACAAGTGTCGAGAGCAGCTCTTTTTCTGCATCAGTGGTTTCAAAGAGCAGTTCGTCATGCACCTGGAGAATCATGACCGACTTCATGTTGTGCTGCTGCATTCTGGTGCTGCAGAGGTTCATGGCACATTTGATGATGTCGGCGGCTGTGCCCTGAATTGGCGTATTCATGGCAGCCCTTTCGGCAGCTTTTTTCAGGTTTGTATTTCGGCTGCTGAGGTCGGCAAGATAACGACGTCGTCCAAGAATGGTTGAAACATAGCCGTTTTTTCTTCCGGTTTCAATAATACCCTGCAATGCTTCGAAGAGTTTGGGATACTTCGATATGTAGGTATCAATAATTGCCCTGGCCTCTTTTTGCCCGATATTGAGTCTTCGTGCGAGGCCAAAAGGCATGATGCCGTAAAGGACCCCGAAATTCACCTCTTTTGCCTTCCGCCGCATATCGCCGGTAATGTCATTGGTGTCAAAAATCACCTTTGCGGTTGCGGTGTGAATGTCTTCTCCGTTTTGGAACGCTTCGAGGAGCTGGGGGTCTTTGGATATTTCGGCGGCAATTCTCAGCTCGATTTGGGAATAATCAGCCGAGAGAAGCCATTTCTCCGGCGATGAAGGGATGAATGCCTTACGGATCTCTTTGCCGAGAGCGGTGCGTATGGGAATGTTCTGGAGATTCGGTTTGGATGATGAGAGTCGGCCTGTTGCCGTAACATATTGATTGAAAGAGGTGTGAAGCCTGCCCGTCAGCGGGTTGACCATTTTTGGTAATGCGTCGATATAGGTGCTTTTGAGTTTCTGGAGGCTCCTGTATTCGAGGAGGTCATGGGCAATGGGATAGTGCACAGCCAGCTCTTCGAGTACTTCGACATTGGTTGAGTAACCTGTTTTTGTCGCTTTTTTTGGTGGAATGCCAAGAACAGTGAAGAGGATATGGGCAAGCTGTTTCGGAGAGTCGATGTTAAAAAGGGAGCCCGCAGCAATATAAATTTTTTCTGTGAGCAGATCGAGCTCAATTTTTGCTTTTTCCGAGGCTTTTTCAAGATGCACGGTGTCAATACAGACACCCTCATATTCCATCGCGGCAAGAAGTGATACAAGCGGGAATTCAATGTTTTCGCAGAGCCAGAGCAGCTCTTTTTCATTGCCCAGTTTTTTGCGAAACAGTTCCTCAAGCTGAAGGGCGAGATCGGCATCCTGGCAGGCATAGTCAGAGAGTTTTTCGGGTTCTACCTCAAAGATATGCTGTTTTGTTTTGCCTGTTCCGACCAACTCGTCGAAAGTTGTTGTCTGGTATCCGAGGTGAAGGGCCGCCAGGTCATCGAGATTGTGCCGCTCATCAGGGTTGAGCATATAGCTGGCAAGCATCGTGTCGAATCCAACAGGAGCGAGTTCTATGCCATATTTTTTCAGGACGAGAATGTCGTATTTCAGGTTTTGGCCAGTTTTTGGCAAAGATCTATTTTCAAGCAGCGGTTTGAGCAGCTCGAGTGTTGTTTCGCGGTGAAGTGTGCTTTGTGCAAAAGAGATGAATCGCGCCGATCCGGCTTCTTTGCAAATCGATATACCGGCCAGTTCGGCTTCAAACGTATCAAGACTGGTGGTTTCAGTATCTACGGCGATGCGTCGCGCTCCCTG
>CAINOO010000269.1 GCA_903851535.1 uncultured Chlorobiaceae bacterium
AATTTGTTTTGGTACTACCCACCCTTCGCTAAAGGCGTGCTCAATAATGGAGCATTCAATATTTTTGATGGTTACCGGAGGCTCAATGAGACCAAGCACACAGGAGCCTTCGCACGGAGCAGGGCAGACCCTTCCCGTAAATTCCGGGAAGTTGTTGGTTTTTGTCAACCGGTCGTAGGCTTCGTGCCAGAATCCGTTGTAGACATAGTCATTCCACTCAGGCACAAGATTGTGAATCGGGCAGCCACTTGTCATGCCGCTCAGCATGAAGCCGGTATGGCAGTAGGGTGTGCCGCAATCCATGCAGCGGGCACCTTGCTTCTGCAGCTCGCTGGCCTCCATCTCCTTGTGAAACTCCTGCCAGT
Organism: uncultured Chlorobiaceae bacterium; assembly: GCA_903851535.1. Taxonomy (GTDB): domain Bacteria; phylum Bacteroidota; class Chlorobiia; order Chlorobiales; family Chlorobiaceae; genus Chlorobium. Next base: position 366 of record CAINOO010000269.1, read on the forward strand.
CTTTTATCCTCTCCAGAGGTGCCCTATCGGCGGGCAATGCTCTCTGGAACTCCATGAAACCTTTAACTTTACCCATATCAATGATTTAATCTTTTTCCAACCAGGCTATGCTACCCTTTTCCGGTATTAATTTCCTGAAACTCGTGCCGGATCATGAATGTTTTTATGGAAGGCGGCCATCACCGCCTCCTCTCCACTGAGCCCTGCTGCTTCTACCACTCTCATGGCATCAAGTGCACGACGATAATCCTGCGGCATCACTTTGACAAAACGCTGGCAGAGGGCATCGCGCTCATCAAGAATAGCCTGACCGAGATCGCTTCCGGTATAGTCGATGTGCCGTTCAATCAGCAACCGAAGCGTAGCAAGCTCCATCACATCATCAATCGGGGAGAGATCGACCATCTCGCGGTTACAGTTCTCCGCAAAGGTACCGTCCGGGTCATAAACATAAGCAACGCCACCCGACATGCCGGCAGCAAAGTTTCTGCCTGTTTTGCCGAGAATGACTACGGTGCCGCCGGTCATATACTCACAGCCATGATCACCGATTGCCTCAACCACGGCAACCAGACCGCTGTTGCGGACACAGAAACGCTCTCCGGCCATACCACGGATAAAGGCTTCTCCTGAAGTTGCGCCATAAAAACCGACGTTGCCGATAATGATATTCTCTTCAGGAAGAAATGAGGCACCTTTGGACTGATAGACCACAATCCTGCCACCGGAGAGCCCCTTGCCGACGTAGTCGTTGGCATCGCCCTCCAGTTCGAGGGTCATACCGTTGGGGATAAAGGCGCCGAAACTCTGACCGGCAGAACCGATGAATTTCAGGTGAATGGTATCGTCCGGCAATCCGGCGGAGCCGTAGGCCTTCGTCACTTCATAGCCAACAATGGTGCCAACAACCCTGTTCGTATTGCGGATCGGAAGCGTCGAGACAACCTTCTCCTTTCTTTTGATAGCCGGTTCGCAAAGTGAGAGGAGCGTGGTACGATCAAGACTGTCGTCAAGGCCGTGTTCCTGTTTGATGGTGCAGTAGCGTGTTTCATGCTCACCAACTTCAGCCTGATAGAGTATCTTGGAAAGATCAATGCCTTGCGCTTTCCAGTGATTGACTGATTTTTTCATGCTGAGCAATTCAGGACGTCCGACAAGTTCGTTCAGTGTACGTACACCAAGACGTGCCATATATTCCCTGACACCTTCAGCAAGGAAACGCATGAAGTTTTCAACATGCTCCGGCTTGCCCTTGAAGTGCTTGCGCAGTTCCGGGTTCTGTGTGGCAACACCAACCGGGCAGGAGTCGTCCTGGCAACAGCGCATCATGACGCACCCCATCACCACAAGGGTAGTGGTAGCAAACCCGAACTCCTCGGCGCCAAGCAGGGCGGCAATAACAATATCGCGTGCTGTTTTCAACTGACCGTCTGCCTCAACAACAATACGGCTGCGCAGGTTGTTGAGCACAAGGGTCTGGTGCGCTTCTGCCAGGCCAAGTTCCCACGGCATACCCGCATGCATGATGCTCGAAACAGGCGATGCGCCGGTTCCGCCATCGTGGCCACTGATAAGGACAACATCAGCATGGGCCTTGGCAACACCGGCAGCGATGGTACCGACACCAACGGTGGAGACCAGCTTGACGTTGATGCGCGCCTCATGATTGGCGTTTTTAAGATCGTGAATAAGCTGCGCCAGATCCTCAATGGAATAGATATCGTGATGGGGTGGCGGAGAAATCAGGCCGACACCGGGTGTTGAATGGCGCACCTTGGCAACCCAGGGATAGACTTTCGATCCCGGAAGCTGTCCACCCTCACCAGGCTTTGCACCCTGGGCCATTTTGATCTGTATTTCGTTGGCACTGGCAAGGTACTCGCTGGTGACGCCGAACCGGCCCGAAGCAACCTGCTTGATGGCCGACATTCTCGAATCGCCATTGGCATCCTTTTGGAAGCGCTCAGGATCCTCGCCGCCTTCACCGGTATTACTCCGGCCTCCAAGCCTGTTCATGGCAATGGCAAGGGTTTCATGCGCCTCCTGACTGATGGAACCGTACGACATGGCACCGGTCTTGAACCGTTTCAGGATTGCATCAACCGACTCAACCTCCTCAATCGGCAACGCATGCTCGCTGAACCTGATATCCATCAGGCCACGGATGGTGCAGAGATGCTCGCTCTGGTCATCGATGAGGTTCTCATATTTCTTAAACAACTCATAGTTTCCGGTTCTGCAGGAGTGCTGCAAAAAGTGGATGGCTTCGGGGCTGAAGAGGTGATATTCACCGCTCTGACGCCATTTGCGTTCACCGCCAGCCTCAAGACCCCGGTCAACCTTGTTGCCCGAAGGTGGAAAAACGGCTTCATGGCGTCGGCGTACCTCTTCAGCAACGATATCAAGACCAATACCCTCAATACGGGTCGGTGTCCGGGTAAAGTAGGCATCAACAAGCTGGGTATTGAGACCGACAGCCTCAAAAATCTGGGCACCGCGGTAGCTCTGAATGGTTGAAATGCCCATTTTCGCCATCGTCTTGACAACGCCCTTGACGGCAGCCTTGACATAGTTCTTTTTGGCTACCTTCACATCGAGTTTGATATGGCCCGCTTCAACCATTGATTTGACCGTCTCCAGCGCCAAATAGGGGTTGACTGCACCAACACCATAGCTGATGAGCATGGCAAAATGATGAACCGTCCTCGGCTCTGCCGATTCAAGAACAAGACCAATCTGTGTTCTGATACCGGCATTGATCAGGAAGTTATGCAGCCCGGAAACCGCCAGGAGCGCCGGAATCGGTGCACGATCACTGTTCAACTCTCCCTTGTCGGAAAGAATAATAATATTGACACCCTTGCTTGCCGCCTGCTCGGACTGGCGGTAAAGGTCGTACATTGCCGCTTCAATACCCTTTCCACCCTCTGCTACCGTATAAAATATGGGGAGAGTAACTGCCCTGAAACCGGGTTTGTCGATG
>CAINOO010000270.1 GCA_903851535.1 uncultured Chlorobiaceae bacterium
ACCATTTCCAGAGCTGGTTCAGCAATGTTTTCAAATACCGTCTCAGTCGTGCTGTAGTAGGGCATGCAGTTCAGGATATCGGCTCCCAGTTCAGCAACTTTGCGGGCGACTTCAATGACATGGGTATCGTTGATGCCCGGAATAATAATCGAGTTTACTTTGGCCGTGATGCCCGCCTCCTTCAGTTTTTTCAACGCTTCAAGCTGGCGGTCGATCAGCAGTTTTGCGGCATTAAGGTCGCGGTACATTTTTTTGTTATATCTCACCCATGCATAGATTTCCGATCCGATGACCGGATCGATGGCATTGATGGTAATGGTTACATGACTCACCTGCAACGTCGCAAGCTCATCAATATAAGGCAGCAGGTCGAGTCCATTGGTTGCCACGCAGAGCAACATTTCCGGATATTTTTCCCGAACCAGCCGGAGGGTTTCCATTGTCTCATCCGGGTTGGCGAAGGGATCGCCGGGACCGGCAATACCCACAACAGCTATGTTTGGCGACAGGATCATTGCCTGATCGAGATAGTGCATGGCCTGCCCGGGCGAGAGAATTTTGCTCGTCACACCGGGACGGTTTTCGTTCATGCAATCGAATTTCCGGTTGCAGTAGTTGCACTGGATATTGCATTTTGGCGCAATCGGGAGGTGGATACGTCCGAACTTGTGACGCGACGCATCGTTGAAACAGGGGTGGTTTGCTATTTTAAGTGTCATGGTATCCTCCCTTTACATATAAGTGTAGCCGATTGATGAAGCATTCTGCCGCTGTTCGATAACGGTGTTGACGATCCGGTCAAAGAGTTCCTGGGTGCCCCGGTATCCAAGATGGTGCATTCTCTGACCTCCAAACCGGTCGTGAATGGGGAAGCCGAGCCGGAGCAGCGGGATGTTGTTTTTTCGTGACATGGTATAACCCTTGCTGTTGCCGATCAGAAAATCGGGTTTCAGTACCTTGGCCTCATCCTCGATATCAACAAAATCAACGCCTTCACGCACCTTGATCTCCAGCTCATCCATATTGGGAACAAGTTCCCTGATCCGTTTTTTCAGGAGGCCGCTTTTTCCCCCCGAGGCACAGAGTACGGGGGTCATGCCGATTTCGCTGAGAAATGCGGTCATGGCTACCACCAGATCTTCTTCACCGTAGAGAATGACCTTTTTTTCAAAGACATATTTATGGCCGTCTGCATAAGCGTCGATCAGGCGGCGTCGTTCATCCTCATATTTTTCTGGCCGTGGCCTGCCTGTAAGCGTTTCGAGCAGGCTGAAAAACTTGTCGCTCTCCTTGATACCAATGGGCAGGGAAAGATGATAGCGCGGCACATCGAACGCCTCTTCAAGATACCCGGCAGCCGATTTTGATGCTTCAAGCGTTGAACCGAACTCGATGCTTGCTGCGGCACTGCCTGCCTGTACAATAGCGCTTGCCGGAGTGCCACCCGGCGGTATGCGATGATACTCGCCCCACGGGCCGCCATCCATGGTCTGGGAATAGTCCGGCAGCAGCATCAACGGAGCCTTGAAATCAGCAAAGATCTCCTTCAGGTAACGCAGGTCAGCAGGCGAAACCATGTTGGGAAAAAGGTTGATCAGGCTCAGCTCTTCGCCTTTCTCTGCCAGGGTTTTGACGCTTGCCCTTACGGCGGCATGAAAGCCGTCAATGTGGCTGCCCTGATAGCTTGGCGTCGAGGCATGAATCAAAATCGGCATCGGTGAGCCGTTTTTGAACTCCTTTTTATACTCCCGCAAAATTCCCGGCACATCATCGCCGATGGTCTCGCTCAGGCAGGTGGTCGCCACCCCGATAACCTGTGGCTTATACTGATCAGAGACATTTTTCAGACCAATCTTCAGGTTATGGCTGCCGCCAAAGACCGCACTCTCTTCATGGAAGTTCGATGAAGCGATATCAATCGGCTCTTTATAATGGCTGATCAGGTAACGACGTATATAGGTTGCGCACCCCTGGGAACCGTGCAGGAACGGTACGCAGCTCTCTATCCCCCGGAAGGCAAGGCATGCACCAAGCGGGTTGCAGAGCTTGCAGGCGTTCTGTGTTGCTGTTTTTGCGTGTTTCATAGGGTACCTCCTTTTCTTGGAGCGAACTGCCATACCGGGCTCATGACCGACTGATAGACCTCCAGTGCAAAATTATACATGCCGATAAATCCGGCCAGAGGGATCTTCCTCTCATGGTTATGATCACAGAAACCGATACCGAGCTTAAAGGCTATAGGGCGCTCTTTGACCCCTCCGATAAGCAGGTCAGCCTCTTTTTCAAGAATAAATTTTGAAAGCTCGACGGGATTGGAGTCGTCCACAATCACGGTTCCCTCATCGCACATCTCTTTCAACCGGGCATAATCATCCTTGTTGCCTGTCTGTGATCCGGCAAGAACAACCGACATGCCGATTGAACGCAGCGCCTTGATGAGCGAAAATGTCTTGAATGCACCGCCCACGTAGATGGCCGCTTTTTTGCCCGTCAGCGCTTTTTTGAACTTCTGCAGTGATGGATAGAGTGTTTTTACCTCGTCACTCACCACCTGCTTGGCCGCCTCCATAATCTCGGGACGGTCAGGAAAATATTTTGCAACATCATAGAGCGATTTCGACATATCTTCAATACCGAAGTAGGAGACCCTGATATAGGGGATTCCATATTTCTCCTCCATCTCTTTTGCAAGCCAGGTCATTGAGCCTGAGCACTGCACAACGTTGAGTGTTGCTCCGTGTGCCCGTCGTACCGCATCAATACGTCCGTCGCCAGTCAGGGTCGCAACAACTTCGATACCCATCTTTTCGTAGTACTTCCTGATAATCCACGCCTCTCCGGCAAGGTTGAATTCGCCGAGAATATTGATACTGTACTTGCTGATATCATCGGTTGATCCTGTTCCTATCAGCTTCATCAGGGCGTGGCAGGCCGCCTTGTAGCCATCCTTTTTGGTACCCTTGAACCCTTCGGAATGAACCGGCAATACCGGAATTCCGCTCTCTTTCGCAACTTTTTTGCAGACAGCATCGATATCGTCGCCGATAAGGCCGACAATGCAGGTCGAATAGATAAACGCTGCTTTTGGTTTATACTGCCCAATTAGTTCAATCAGCGAGTGGTAGAGCTTTTTTTCTCCGCCGTAAATGACATCCATCTCCTGCAGGTCGGTGGAAAAGCTTAACCGGTGCAATTCAGGGCCCGAAGAGACAGCGCCGCGGATGTCCCACGTATAGGCTGCACACCCGATTGGTCCATGAACCACATGAATAGCATCCGCTATGGGATAGAGCACCACGCGGGAACCGCAGAAGACGCAGGCTCGCTGGCTGACCGACCCGGAAAGGCTTGAAGTATCGCAGGCGATATCGGGTTGCGACACCCCGTTTTTCTTTTCGAAGATCTGCTTCTGCCGTCCTTCAAGAATCGTGATCTGTTCCATAGCATCTACCCCTTTTACATAAAATGTTGTTGTCCTTCTTCCCCCCGGGGCTTGCACCCTGTGCAACCAAAATGCTGCCCCTGCGGGGCTGAAGAACGTTTACTTTACATGACCAGTTCAAACTTTTCCTCAAGCGCGTCACGATCCTGGCGATCCATCAGTACACTGAGAAGTTTTTCAACCAGCCTCAATCCTCCGCTGTACCCGACATTCGGGAAGTAGCTGTGACCGATACGATCGAGAATCGGGAAGCCAAAGCGAATAAAGGGAACATCCTCATCACGCGCCATGTACTTGCCGTAGGTGTTGCCAATCAGCAGATCAACCGGTTCATTCTTCATCCACTGGTGCAGCAAAAACATGTCTGCCTGAAGCCCGTTACGGAAATTTGTTTCCGGTGAGCGAGCATCAAGGAGCAGACGCATCTGCTTTTCAAAGCGCTGGCCGGGCGTACCGCTGACGATATGAACCGGTTTCATGTTCAGGTCGAGCAGGAACTCGGTAAGCGGAAGAAGCTGATCCGGGTCGCCAAAGAGTGCCACCCTTTTGCCATAGAGATACTGCTCCATATCGGCCATCACATCAACCAGTCGTCCCCTTTCAGCCGTAATCTCATCAGGCACCTTTACTCCGGCAGTCTGACTGAGCGCCATGATGAAGCGGTCGGTAGCGGAGAGACCGATAGGCATATCGAGCGTTTCGAACGGTACCTTGCAGCTCTTTTCGAGCGCGATGGCCGCAGGCTCAGCACTGATTGAGCCAAGAGCAAGTGAAGAGAGGCTGTCGCCGGCGCTCTTCAGCTCTGCGACGGTTGTTCCGCCCTTGGGATAGAAGACGTGCTTGCCGGTCTGCGGAGCATCGAGCACATCCGAGGTGTCGGGGAAAAGCACAATCTTGACGCCCAGCTCTTTCGACAGCCGCTTGATTTCGCGCATATCAGAAGGCTCCATCCAGCCGGCAATAATGTTGTACTGGTTCTTTTTTACACCGGTTGAGACGGCAAACTGGGTAGCAATACCCGTGACCATGTTGGCATAACCGGTAATGTGCGACCCGATAAAGCTCGGTGTGCTGGCAAAAATAACATACTTGCCTTCCGGAATTTTTCCGTCATCCTTTGCTTTTCTGGTGATCTGCTGCAAATCGTCACCAATGGTTTCAGAGAGGCAGGTCGAGTGCACCGCAATGATATCAGGCTCATAAACCGAAAAGATGGTTTCGATGGCCGCAAGGAGGTTTGCCTGGCCGCCGAACACTGAAGCACCTTCGGTGAACGAACTTGTTGCCGCCATAACAGGCTCTTTGTAGTGGCGGGTCAGGGTGCTGCGGTGATAGGAGCAACACCCCTGTGAGCCATGACTGTGAGGCAGACAGCCATGAATACCGAGCGCTGCATACATGGCGCCGATTGGCTGGCACGTTTTTGCCGGGTTGATCGTCAGCCCTTCACGCTCTTTAACCTCTTTTGATGTGTGTCGTAATAGCATAATTTAATAGTCTCCGTTTTCCCTCATTACTGTGTCACGTAACTGGCCGCAAGTCCTGCACCGTTTCCGTTCTTTTCCCATGGTGCCTTGATCAGTTTCCATACCGGGTTATTCACCATACGGTCGATGTCTTTGTAGAAGTTGACCGCTCCCTCAAAGCCAGTGTAAGGACCACCGTAGTCGTAGCTGTGAAGCTGCTTGAGAGGAATACCCATTTTCTGAACCACATATTTCTCCTTGATTCCGGCGCAGAAAATATCGGGCTTGTAGATCTCGATCAGCTTTTCAGACTCATAGTGGCTGAGGTCATCAACAACAAGCGACTTCTTGGTCATCTGCTTCATCATTCCCTCATAGCCGTTAATCTCAAGTCCCTTCTCTTTCAGTGCTTCAAGTTCCGCCTCGGATTTTCTCGGATTGTAAAGCTCCGGATCGGCGATCACCTTCAGCTCCTCAATGTTCTTGCTGTCGGCATCGATCTTGATGCTCGGCAGGACGTGACGCCCTTCATAGTCATCGCGGTGAGCAAACTCGTATCCTGCGGCCACCGTTGTCATGCCAAGCTCTGCAAAGAGATCCTGGTAGTGATGCGCACGTGATCCACCCACAAAAAGCATGGCCGTTTTTCCCTTGGTTCTCGGCAGAATCTCCTCAATGACCGCTTTGACTCTCGGTGTCTCCTCAGCAATAACCTCTTCAACCTTCGCCTTCAGCTCCTCGTCGCCAAAGTATTCGGCAATTTTGCGGAGCGATTTGGCGGTCGATTCGGCACCGACAAAGTTCACCTTCATCCACGGGATACCGTACTTCGTCTCCATCATGTCACCCATATAGTTGATGGAACGGTGACAGAGGATGACGTTCAAATCGGCCGTGTGAGCATTTTCAATCTGGCTGACTGTTGAGTTGCCGCTGAACGAAGCGACCAGCGTAATGCCGACCTTCTCAAAAATGCGTTCGATTTCAAAAGCGTCGCCGCCAATGTTATACTCACCAAGCAGGTTAAGCTTGAACTTGCCCTCGCTCGGGGTGTTGTCGCGGCCAACCATGTGCTTGAAAACACCGTTGTTGGCAATGTGGTGGCCTGCCGACTGGCTGACGCCCCTGTACCCTTCGCAACTGAAACCGAAGACGTTGCAGTCACCGAACTTCTCACGCATCTC
>CAINOO010000271.1 GCA_903851535.1 uncultured Chlorobiaceae bacterium
CTTCCTATCAAGTTGTGCCGATTGGTGCCCTCATTCCGGCAATAGAAAAGCCGATGATACACCCGGAGCTGGTGGCTCCGGTTAAACTGGGATTTGGTCAGCCTGTGACCGTCTACGTCCGTGTATTTTCCAGCTCTGCTCTCTTCATTGAGGGGTCGGTGCATACGCTTGTTGACCTGACAAACTGCACGGAGCACTATCTGTTCCTCCAGTCTGTTTATCTGGGTATCGCCCTGCTGATTGCGATGATGAATCTCCTGATTTATTTTGCCAATCGCGACCGTCAGTTTCTCTTCTTTTCGCTCTATGTCTTTTCCCTGTTTCTTACCGCCCTGACCATGAACGGGATGCAGCCTTATGTGCTTCCCTCAGTCACCCCACTCTTTTCCTGGTTTGTTTCAGGCATTATTTTCGGAGTTCGAATAATCATTTTGTCGCTTTTTCTCCTCTCCTTCTTTAAAAACGAAACGTTTCGCCAGGGTCTCTTTTACCTGCGATGCATGATTGTTGTGGGGGTGCTGGAGGTGCTCTCCGTACCGTTCGGCTTCTATCGTGTGATGTCGCCATTGTCGACCTATGCTGCGTTTGGCATGATTATTGTCACGTTATGGATGAGTATCAGCATGCTTCGCAACAGTACGCCCTTCACGCGCATCGTCTTTGGACTGATTCTTGGAGCCAACGCGCTGGGTTATGTTTTCTATTTTCTGCAAAACCTTGGACTGATAGCCTTCAGCCCCGTGCATGTCAAAACGCCCCAACTCCTTTCTCTTGCTGATTTCATGATCATTTGTTTTGTCCTGATAAGGCGATTGTACAAAACTGAACGCCAGGTACTCGAGAACAAAACAGTTACTGAACAGCGGGCAACCGTTCTGGCCGAAGAGATGACCAGCGAACTTCACAAGATTTATTTTGTCCTCATTGAGCAGCTTCACAAAGCGGAAAACAAAATGCTCCATGCAAAGAAAATGACCAGCGAACTCCATGAAAACCAGGCACGCATAGAGCTGTCGCTGGTTATGGAACAAGTGGCCAACGAAAGAATGTTGCGTTTCATGATGATGATGTCGCATGAGTACCGTACACCACTGGCAATAATTCAGGGAAACCTGGATCTCCTGAATAAAAAAGGGCAAACACCTGGCTGCGCCAAACGCCCCGAGCTGTTGAAGATACAGCAAGCTATCGACCGTCTGGTCGAGATTGTGGAGGTATCACTTGAACAGAGTCGGTTGATAGACGTAAAGTCGACGAAGGAAAAGTTTATCCCCCTTGCGGATTTTTTAAACGAGCAGGTATATTTTGCCAGATCGATGTGGTCTGAACGGAGCTTCCTCTTGCACGCCACTCTGGAGGATGAGATGATTTACGGTGAAAAAGCGCTGCTCAATACTGCGCTTTTCAACCTTTTCGATAATGCGCAAAAATACTCATCCCTCAACTCCGGCATTGCAATCACCTGCCGGATTGAAGGCAAGAACGCTCTTATCACCATTCAGAATGCCTCTGAAGGATTAGAGGAGCATGATGTCGCGCTCTGTTTCGAAAAATTTCATCGCGGTAGCAACTCCGGGAGCAAAAACGGAAATGGCATCGGACTCTGGCTGGTGCGGCAGATTATTCAGCAACATAAGGGTAATGTGCTCTTACAGTGCAATGATACGGGAGTGGTGACGGCAGAAATACGCCTTCCTGTAGCATCTGACAAAACCGGATGCTGAAAAGGTGTTCGTCCATACACCATATCCGTCGATGACGGCTGGCCATAAAAACATAATTTTACTGCGTGCAATGGAGCAATATTTTGTAAATTCATTGCATAAATTGGAAGTAACAAGCCTTGCAAATCAGAATCGGTATTGTCGGGGGCTTGTTGTTAATTTTATTCTTTTTTCATGACACATAATACCCTTGACTGTGATGGCACATGCAAAAGGGTGGTCATTGTTGAAGATAACAATGATCTCCGTGAAAGTATGAAAGAGTATCTCGTGCTTGATGGCTACTCTGTAACAGCAGTCAGTACAGCCATTGCCTTGTACAAGGAGATTCTCTCGCAACATTACGCACTCGCTATCCTTGATCTGACACTGTCTGATCAGGATGGTCTTGTCGTCGCTCAATATCTGCGAAAAAATACGGCTTTGCGCATTCTGATGCTCACTGCCCGCGCTTCCGCTGAAGATCGGCTTGCCGGATATGAGTCGGGAGCAGACCTCTACATGGTGAAACCTGTTAACTTCCCTGAATTATCTGCTTCAGTAGCTAACTTGCTTGATCGATTTGAGCACGAGAAAAGCCACATCCAGCATGGTTCCAGAAATACAACGGGGCTTTGGTCACTTCGGCAGTGTGAGTGGTTGCTGGTTTCGCCACAAGGTCAAAGCGTCAAGCTGACCTTCAAGGAGTTTACCTTTCTCCACTGCCTTGCTGTAGAGAGTCCACAAACGGTATCACGCGAGAAGCTTCTCACCGCACTCGACTATCAAAAAAACAGCTTCGGAAACCGCTCCCTTGAATCTCTTGTGAATCGGCTGCGCAAAAAAACCGCCTATCTGGGAACAACCCCGCTCAAAACTTCTCATGGCAGTGGCTACAATTTCACCTATCCATTGTGTATCGTGTAAGACAGCTCCGGAACGTTGAGGGGGTGAATGGACATTGGGGCGGGATGACCCCGCCCCTGCGGTTAATAACTTTCGTCGGGGGATGGGAAATTGACCCGGCGGACATCCTCGACGTACTGGCGTACGGCACCCTCGATAACGGTATTCAAATCGGCATATTGACGCACAAAACGGGGATGAAATTCACGGTTCAGTCCAAGAATGTCGTTAATGACGAGCACCTGGCCATCACAGGCAACCCCGGCACCGATACCGATGGTGGGAATGGTCAGTGAGCGGGTAACTTCGACAGCAAG
>CAINOO010000272.1 GCA_903851535.1 uncultured Chlorobiaceae bacterium
CCTGACTTCATACACTTGCAAAGCGAACTCGCCCGGAAAGCCAATAAAATCAAGGGGTCATTTTGTTTTTGCCTTTGTAGTGCCTAACGAATCTTTTTGCTTGATTATTATTTGTTTTTGTTGTACTTTTCGTCATAGTCTTTCTTCATATTTTGGCTTATTTCCATGTTTGTCCGTGTCAAATCAACACCGAATTCACCAAGGCAATCTGTACAGATTGTCGCCAGTGAACGCATCGGTGACAAAGTCAAGCAACGCATTGTCCGCTATGTCGGCATTGCTATGAATGACGAAGAACTGATTAAAATGAAGGAACTGGCCGAGTTTATCAAGGCGGGCCTTGAGGCTGAATCCGTTCCGACATTATTCCGTCCTGATGAATTGGCTCGAATAGTCATTGAAGGAAGAAAAAAGGCTGACTTGTCCTCAGATCAGCCGTTAAACGTAGATCTGAAGCAGCTTCTTGAAGAGAGTCGTGTGATTGTTGGCATCCATGAAATTTATGGGAAGTTGTTTGATGAACTTGGTTTTAACTGCGTGCTCGGTAATCCTGCACGGCGAGTACAGGCAGCCAAGACCATCAAACATCTGGTGCTGGCCAGAATTGCCAATCCGGCCAGCAAACACAAGAGCGTTATTGATCTGGAACGGGACTTCGGAGTTAAACTTGATTTGAGCGCGGTGTACCGGACGCTGGATTATGTCGATAAACAAAGTATTGAGCTGATCAGGAAAAAGGCATGGGAAGCGGCGACTGGATTGTTTGCCGAAAAAATCGATGTCGTTTTTTATGACTGCACGACCCTGTATTTTGAGTCGTTTAGTGAGGATGAGTTGCGCAACAATGGATTGAGCAAGGAAAACAAGCAGAGTGAAGTTCAGGTGTTACTGGCTATGATGGTGAGCAAACATGGATTTCCGCTTGGATACCGGCTTTACAATGGTGCAACCTGGGAAGGTCATACCCTCAAGGATGCCATCGAGCAGATAAAGCGTATGGCTGAGGTTGACCGTGTGGTGTTTGTCGCTGATAGTGGCTTGCTCTCAAAGGAAAACCTTGCGCTGATCGAGCAGAGTGAAAAGCAGTACATTGTTGCCGCAAGGCTGAAGAATCAGCCAGAAAGCATCAAAGAGCAGATTCTGGACAAGGCGGGGTATCAGCAGGGTGACAACATACGGTTCAAAGAGATTGCCTTACCGGGCAACCGTCGGCTGTTGGTCAGCTACACCAAAAAACGGGCAAGCAAAGATGCCTATGACCGCCAAAAGGCGCTGGATAAACTGCAGAAGAAACTCAACAAATCAAAAAATCCTGAATCATTTCTCAAGAGCACCTCGTATCGCAAATATCTGAAGATCGAGCAACTGTCACGACAATCCGTGATTATTGATGAAGAAAAAATCAGATATGCCGAACAGTGGGATGGACTACATGGTGTTATCACTAATATCGGTGACATGGCTGCAAACGATGCCTTTGAGCATTATCGGGGGTTATGGCAAATTGAAGAAACATTCCGTTTGACCAAGCATGATCTGAGAGTTCGTCCAATCTACCACTGGACACCAAGGCGAATTGAGGCACATGTGGCCATTTGTTTTATGGCACTGGTCTGCATCCGACATTTATCGTACCGGGTACAATTGCAATACCAACCTCTTTCGCCGGAAATCATCCGCAATGAGCTGGTGCATGTGCAGCAGAGCATCCTGATGCATAAAACAAGTGGACACCAGTATGGCATCCCGTCAAAACCTACCATGCATGCCCGGAAAATCTATCAGGTGATGGGTGAAAAACTCAGCGCCACACCATTTTTGATTCAGTAAAATACAGCATCACATTACTGCGTTGTAGTGCCCATTTTCAAAGGCACACCCCTGTCGTTGCTGCATTTGCAGGGTTTTATGTATGAAGTCAGGAGACTCATCGAAAGGCTTGATGAGAAGGTCAGGAAATTTGTTTTCGTCTGTCTGAATGATGGTGAATATTTCTTTTTGACGTCGACGATGGTGAATTTTGAAGTGAGAACTTACACATTTTCCTGTTCCTTAAAGAACATTTCGGTAATTTTGTTCCCGCCGAGCTGCAGCTCATCCGGCGTTATCCGCCAATTTTAGATCTGCTGCTTCTCACCGATTCTTTGGCAAAAAGCATACTTTTTTCAGCTTTTCGGGGTGCCGCTTTGCAAAAAAGCCTGGCAGGAGTCTCGTGGATGGAATTGCTGCGAAGAAGTGAAGGAGTTCGAG
>CAINOO010000273.1 GCA_903851535.1 uncultured Chlorobiaceae bacterium
GGAGTTACCGGAAAAGTCACACTCCGTGGAGGCGTTTTATTGCCTCGTATGAAATTTTTCTCCCTATGATGGATATTCCTGTCTATGAGTGATAGTGGCAAACAAAGGGCTCAGAAACGCTACCCCCCTTTTCTGAAAAACGGTTCAAAAGAGCGTTCATCACTCTTTCCTTCTGTATCACGCTCATTCGTTCCTTCGGTTTTTACCGTCATGAACATGGTGTGTGGCTATGTCGCCATTGTGATGTCGGGGGAGGGGAGTTTTGTTGCCGCCTGCTGGTTTATTATTCTTGCGGCATTTTTTGATACCATTGACGGCTTTGTGGCCAGAATCACCAACGGCACCTCCGACTTTGGCGTCGAACTCGACTCTCTCTCCGATCTTGTCTCATTTGGAGCCGCTCCGGCATACCTGGTCTACAAGTTCGGCCTTGAGGGGCTGCCGGGCATTACCGGTATCTTTGTCAGCTCTTTGCTGATGATCGGCAGCGGCCTCAGGCTTGCCCGTTTCAATATCAGCATGATCGGCTACGACAAAGAGTCCTTTTCGGGTCTTCCTACACCGGCACAGGCGTTGACCATTGCCGGTTTTGTGCTCTGGATGAGTGTTGATCGGATCTTTCCCCAGGCATTGATGCAGATTATTCTGGCCGGGCTCTCTACCGTACTTGCCCTGCTCATGATCAGCAAGGTGAATTATGATGCCCTGCCCAAGCCGACGGCTGACTCTTTCCGGCGCAAGCCCCTGCAAATGGCTGGCTATATCGGGGCCATGTTCTGCGTGCTTCTCTTTCACTCGAAAGCTTTTTTTCTTGCCATGTTGTTGTATATTCTGCTCGGTATCGCACGCTCACTGACGTTGTTGTGGCGTCGTCAATGGCAGACCTGATTTTTTCCATTCAACCATCCGCATGATAATGCCCTATACTGCAAAAATAAAGGTTACCCTGCGCCAGTCGATTCTTGATGTCCAGGGCAAGGCGGTCGAGCACGCCCTGAAAAACCTCGGTTACCATACTGTGGAATCAGCCAGAATCGGCAAATATATTGAGGTGACCATCAATGAAGAGGAGTTGCAACAGGCTGAACTCGTCTGCAACGAAATCTGTCAAAAACTTTTATCGAATCCGGTCATGGAAAATTTCTCCTTTGAGCTGGAACAAGTCAATTAAATAGCACGCAATTATGGCTGATGTAACTGTCGGAGTCGTTGTTTTTCCGGGTTCAAACTGTGATCATGATACGGAGTATGCCGTTGGTTCGTTCAGCGCCGTCAAGCCGCTGATGCTCTGGCATAATGATCATGATCTCCAGGGGGCAAAGGCAATTATTCTGCCTGGCGGCTTTTCTTATGGCGACTACCTTCGGGCTGGTTCCATAGCCCGTTTTTCTCCCATCATGCAGGAAGTGATCGAGTTTGCCCGAAAAGGCTTTCCGGTGCTTGGCATCTGCAACGGATTTCAGGTGCTGCTCGAAAGCGGTCTGCTCGAAGGCGCTCTTTCAAAGAACCGCGATAAAAAGTTTCTCTGTTGCCAGACCACCCTCAAAACGGTGAACAGTTCGACCATCTTTACGAGCCGCTACCAGCAGGATCAACTCCTCACGATTCCCATTGCGCATGGTCAGGGTAACTATTTTGCCCCGCCGGAAGTTATCGAAAGCCTCGAAGAGCATGAGCAGATTGTCTTCAAATACAGTGACGCCGAGGGAACGGTTACCGATGAATCCAATCCGAACGGTTCGATCAACAATATTGCCGGTATCATCAATCGCCAGGGCAATGTACTTGGCCTGATGCCTCATCCCGAACGGGCGAGTGAAAAGAGCCTTGGCTCTGTTGATGGACGCGCACTTTTTGAATCACTGTTCCAGCATATTGCCGGAGTGTAA
>CAINOO010000274.1 GCA_903851535.1 uncultured Chlorobiaceae bacterium
CTACCCATAATCGCAACGTAGCTTCATCAAGACGGCCTCGCAATGCGTAATATTTTTCCCTTACTAAAGTCATGGTATCCATAACATTATAGTAAGAAAATCAACTCATTTGTTCAAGTTATTTTTGCGCGACACCTAAAGGAATGGTTTTTCATCTCCCTGTTCATCCAATCATCCCCCTCAGCTCAAGCAGCTCACGAACAATGCCGCTCTGAATGTTTGCAAGTTTAGCCTCATCCATCTCCCCCACCTCTGCGGCAATCAGTTTGTCGAGAATCACCGATGGGCTTTCATAAACGACCTCCTCAAAAACATCGGTTTTGTAGCGAGAAAGTGAGAGGTCGTAGCCTCCTTCTCCCTGAATTTCTACACGTGGAACACTGAACCATTTTTGGGTTCTGTCGCTCTCTTGCTCAGCGTTTCGTTGTTTGTATTTCTTCACAATGTCGAGCAGATCGCCGCAACCCTCCTGCTTGCTGCGTTTGTCGTCGAGGGAGTAGCCGTCGGAGTGCATGTCGTAGAACCAGACCTGCTCTGTGGCAGGTTTGGTGACCTTGTCGAGCGGGCCCCACACTTTGGTAAAGAGCAGGATGGAGGTTGAGACTCCGGCGTAGGGTTTGAAAACTCCGCTGGGCATGGTGATGACGGCTTTGAGATCGCAGCGCTCAACCAGCAGCTTGCGGAGTGCCTTGAACGCCGTGCCGGAGCCAAAGAGGACGCCTTGCGGCACAATGACGCAGGCGGTTCCACCTTTTTTGAGCAGCCGATAGATGTTTTCGACAAAGAGCAGCTCTGTTTTGGTGGTGGAGAAGGTGAAGCTTTCGTTGATGTCGCCTTTGTCGATGCTGCCGGTAAAGGGAGGGTTGGCCATGATGATGTCGTAGCATGACTCCTCGGTAAAGCTCTTGCTCAGGGTGTCTTTGTAGTCAATTTCCGGCTCGTCAATGCCGTGCATCATGAGGTTCATGAGGCCAAGGCGCACCATAGTGCTGTCGATGTCGTAGCCGAAGAGCGTTTTGCTGAGAATGGTTTTGGCGTCTTCGGTCAGCCCGGCAGAGACGGAGGTTCGGATAAAGCCATCTTCGTCCGCCATGAGATCTTTGGTTCCGGCACGAATGGCGAGTTGTGTGACGATGTATTGCCAGGCTCCGAGCAGGAATCCGCCTGTGCCACATGCGGGGTCGGCAATGGTGTGACCAAGCTTGGGCTCGACCAGTTCGGCCATCAACTTGATAATGTGGCGAGGGGTGCGGAACTGACCGTTTTTACCGGCGGCAGCAATTTCGGAGAGCAGAAATTCGTAGACGTCGCCCTGAATATCCTGAAATGCCTGCCCCTTCTCATTCGACTCTTTCTCGATCACCTCAAAGATTTCGTCAACCGTTTTGACGGCTTCAACGAGGAGCGAAGGCTTGGGGATGATGAAGACTGCGTTTTTGATATGGCGGCTGAATTGCGACTCGGAACCGTCAAGCTCTTTGAGGAAGGGAAAGACCTGTGTCTGTACGTGGGAGAGCATCTCTTCGGCCTGCAGATGTTTGAATGCACTCCAGCGGAGGGTGCTTTTGTCTATCGCATAATTGAAGGAGTTTGCTTTGCCCCGGTGTTCCCTCGGGATCCACACTCCCTCGAATTTTGAGACGTAGGTGTCGCCCGCCCACTCGGCGCTTGCCTGCTTTTCCAGATCCTGATCGTCCATCCGCTTCATGAAGAGCAGGTAGGTGATCTGTTCTATGGCGGTGAGCGGGTTGGATATGCCGCCGCTCCAGAATTTGTTCCAGAGTTGGTCTATCTTCGATTTCAGTTCAGGGTTGTGCTGGAGCATCGTCTTGTATCTGTACTATTTATGGTGAACTCTTGCTGTTTGTTCATTGTCTGTTCTGCTTCAGAAATGTTTGTCCTTGCTCGGTTGTTTTGTAGCGTTGCAAGCGACTTCGAGGTTTGTCAACTATGGTGCGGACAAGTAAACCCTGTTCGAGCAAAACGTCAAGATAGTTCCGTTGAAATGTTTCACGGTGCTTGATACCGATGATTTCCTGAATTTCCATACCTTTTTTCGGATCAATACAGGCTGTCAGTACATCAAACTTCCACGCATCGACTTGTCCGGTGACTTGTCCGGTGACTTGTTTTTCCATGAATTCTGCCTGTTCTGCTTGCTCAAGTCGTGACCTGACCAATTCAGTCAAGCTATAGGTCGAGTTATCCCTGGCAATCAAAAGCTTTTGATTACAGAGGTGTTCAAGTGCATGGAGGGCAAGTGCAAGATTGCTGCCTGATGCCATGGCAGCATCGGTAACGTCGAGCAGAGGCTGGATTGAGGCTATTGCAAGGAGAGCCGCTTCTTCAGTAGTCAGGTTGATATCAAGACTTTTCAGGAAACGTTGTATGGCCTCACTCATCAATGGAGCCTGTAACAGGATCAACTCAAAGGCCTTTCCGGCTTTATCATTGTTGATCAGTGGTGGCCGACGACCAAGTTCGCGCCAGTTTCGCAAGATCGAGCGAATACCGGTTCCAGCCTGATCACTCAGTCCTATACGACGAAAAGCATTGACAATGAGAGGGTTACGAATATCTTTTTCGTTTGATTCCAGCAATTGAGCTTTGGTGGCAAAGGCATCCCCAGGGTTCCAGAAAATAAGCCGATCGGTAAACCATTTCAGCGATGCTTTGCGGTTGTGATCACCATAGTCCTGATGGATAAGCACGTTAATCGTGGCTTCACGAAAAGCAATATAATCTGGAGGATCGTCATTGCGTCGCATGGTGGCCGGGTCAACCTTGAAAGGATGTTCTGCAATGCGTGAATATTTTGCCACCAACCCTCTCCATGTTTTGAAAAGATTCTCTTCAAAAACCATACGATCATGCCAGCGTTCATCGGCAGACCATGCGTCAAAACGGGTATCAATGCGCTGATAATCCAAAACAGGTCGTGGAAGCAACCCCCGGACATAGCGATCATGACCAAACAAAAGTATCGCAGCTCGGGTAAGTACACGCTTGCCATTCTGGTTGATCAGAAAATTCCATTCCTGAAGGAATTCCGATGGATCGTCAACCGGTCGTTGCTCTGGATTGCGGCGATAAAAGAGTTCCTGATACCACTTGAGTGTCTCAATGTCAAGACATTTCTCCACCTCAGCCTCAGGCACTCCCTCGCTGTCCCAGGTAGAGTGGGAGCTATCGCGCAGGAATCGCTGAAGTTCACTATCCGTGACGCGCTCGTCTCGTGCAGCACGCCTGATGTAACTGTCCCAAGGGTTGCCATTCAAATAAACAGGTTTCCGGTGCCGCTCAAGTTCAGGGATATGGAAAGCAAGAATTCGTTTGCCATCAATGTCATAAACATAGGGAGTGGCATTGATTATCTGATTTAACTTTTGCCCGGCACGTAAGGTGGTAAGAAAAGCATTTTGAACGCGATCAAAAGCATCGGGATCCACTCCTGAGGCTTCAAGCATTCCATTTTTTTCTGTTACACCAAAGAGCAACCAGCCACCTTGCGTGTTTGCAAAGGCGCTTACTGTGGAGTAAGCATCTTTAGGGACATCCCGTTGTGCTCTCTTGCACTCGAAGTCGGTCCACTCATAGCCTTTCATGCGGCTAATCAATTCATCTTTGGTCATACTATTCTCCATCACAATTCGCACCTTGCCGGATTTTTTCCCTGATCACATAACCAGCCAGTGATTGATCGAGTAATTTCAATTTGAATCGTGAGTTATCAGGAATAGCCCTAATCAGTTCGTCAGCCGCCTTAGCAACTAAACAAAAGGACCATTCAGCAACTGGCTTAGTGGATATCCGTAAAATCCAACGAAGATCATCAGGTTGTCTGGAAACCAGCCCATACGATTGTAAGTTTTTTACACACTGCGGCACATTGTGAAGCTCACGAACTTTTCCAATCCATCCCTCCTCGAAGTTTTTTGGCGGTGTGGATTGTGGATCCAATACGATATTTGTTTCGTCGGCCTTAGTATGTACCAGCTCATTACGCAAATCAAAAAGCGTCTTGAGTTTTTGTCGTATTCCTCGACCCTTCTCGATTTTACATCCATGAATAATCTTCCAAGATAAATCATACCTGTCAAGAGTTGAATTTCTTGGTTCCTTTGTGTCCAGATAAGACTGGGATAACTGTTTCAAAAAAGGCTCACTACCTTGAACTTCATTCGTAGTTGTGGCCAATTGACCAACTTCATTGATGAAAGCTTCAAAAGCTGTACACGACATGATGACTGCGGTGATAGCATCAAAATCAGCATTTCCATTACAGCGACTCACTGCCTCTCCCGCCAATGCATGGTGGAGTGGAGAATCGAAAGTTGTGTTCTTCATGAGTTGTTTCATAGCCTACTCTATCAGGATCATTACTTTTATAGGGTCATTACGCTTACTCTCATAGAGCGCAACCCCATTGCTGGCTCTACCCCTGTGATTTTTGCGTCACCGTTCAGCGCCTCCTTTTCAAGTCTATCATTCAGCTCGCGCTTGTATTCGATGCGGTTATTTTCTGTCATGTTATGCTGCCAGTTTTTTGGCCAGTGCCAAAATTTCCTGAATTTCAGCCGGGGAAAAGACCCCGCGAATGCCTTTCGGGTGGATGACCGTAAAGGGGGCGTTGATGAGGTCTCTCTTTTCTACTTTTTCACGCTCTACAATAACGTTTTTGAGGAGGTTTAAAAAGTCGAGTTGGCGACTGTAAAAGGTTGTGTGCTCTTTGAGAAAGTGGTCGAACGCCTCGGCAACCGTTTCGGGAAAACTTTTGAGGAGTTCGAGGCCGAGAATATGGCGGATAAACTGGATGAAGTGGGCCTTGCGGTTTTGATAGACGGCACGCAGCAGCGCCTCGGTAATGTGCGGGTGCTCTTCGTTGAGCAGCTCGGCAAGCTCAGTGGCCTCTTCGGGCGAAATTGCTTTACCCTCCTTGATTTTGGCGAGAATCGGGTTCTGTTTTGTCAGTTCGGTAATGAGCGATTCAACCATTTCGCGGTAACGGGCAATACTGACGGCCTCATGCTGTGGGCCGAATTCCACCATCTCTTTGTGGTAGAGCAGATCCTGCAAATTCAGATGCACTTGACCGATGGCGCCGCACTCTGGCTCGCGAAACTTCATCAACGGTGAGAGCTTTTCAATCAGCTCGTCGAAACGCTCTTCGGTGGCCTGGTTCCAGAAGTGGCTGGTTTGAGCGGCCCGTATCAGAGGCTCCTGCTGTTGCACAAAGCCGATGCTCAAGGGGAGCTGGCTGATCTGCTCAATAAGAGCGTCGTTGAGGGTGTCGTACCTCTCTTTTTGGTTGCGCAGTTGTGCCAGTGAGCTTTCAAGGATGTCACGCTCAAAGCGCATCGCCTTAAAATCGGCATCGGAGACGGTTCTGAAGAGTGGTTTGACCTGGTTGCGCAGATAGTCGAGCTTTTGCGGGGAGAGCGTAACCCAGAAGTTCTCCTCTTCGAGTGGATGAAGAAGCGATGCGGCCTCTTTGATGACCACGGAGCTTCCGGGAAGCGTGGCAATCTGCTTGCGGAGTTTTACACTCTCCCGCTCCGCTATGGCGGTGTTGCCAATTGAGAGGGCGCACTCAATTTTGTCAAGCCGCAGCCCGAAGAGTTTCACGGGAAGCGGAAGTTGCACCTTCAGCTCTTTGCCCTTGGGCTGAAGCTTGAAGTATTCGAAGTTGTCCCAGCAGTCCAAAATCAGGAACAGCTCTTTTTGGGTGCACCAGGGCTTTATTTTAGCGGGTTCAAGGAGCCGGGTGCCTCGGCCAATCATCTGCCAGAACTTTGTGTAGGAGTAGACTGGCTTGGCAAAAACGAGGTTGACCAGTTCTCGAATATCAATGCCGGTGTCGAGCATGTCAACACTGAGGGCAATGCGGGGCATATCGCTGTTCTTGAACTGATCGAGCAGGCCTCCTTTTCCGAAGACGCGGGGGTCGTCGGAGACAAGAACCTTGGCCAGTTCACCCTTGTACTCTGGGTAGAGGCGGTCAAAGATCTCCTCAATTCGGCGGGCGTGGGCTATGGTGGCGCAGAAGAAGATGGTTTTACCGGGAAGAACGCCATTCTGGTCTTTGATGCACTCTTCCATAAACTCTTTGACAATGAGACTGTTCGTTCCCCGATTGATCACCTGTTTCTCAAGCTGTGTTCCTTCAAAATTGATCTCCTCGATATCCTTGCCTTCGAGAATCAGCTTTTTCTGATCTTCAAGGGAGATGGTTCGCTTGCTGATCCCCTCCATCTGAAATTTCGTCTGGATCTTCATCACCTGAAAACTGCTCAGAAAAGGCGGCGTATTGTTTACCGCCTCTTCGTAGGTGTAGGCAAAGGTGGGCAAGCCATCCTCGCAATGAAAGAGGTTGAAGGTGTTGTGGTCAAGAATGTCGGTGGGGGTGGCCGTCAGCCCAAGGGTGATAGTTTTGAAGTAGTCAAGGATTTCGCCCCAGGTGTTGTAGATGGAACGATGGCTCTCGTCTACAACAATGAAATCAAAGAATGAGGGCGAAATGGAGTGCGATTCATCCCTGATGAGATTGAGCATCGCGGGACAGGTGGCAATGTAGATACGGCGATCTTTTGCAAAGAGCTTTTCGCCACTGTTGGGCCAGCGAGGTTCGTGGGGCAGATGCTCCTTGAAGGCCGAAAGCGCCTGCTCCCGCAAGGCAATGCGGTCAACCAGAAAGAGCACTTTTTCGGCATGTCCGCCACGCATGAGGGCATCGACGAGGGCAATGGCGGTGCGGGTTTTGCCGGTGCCGGTGGCCATAACGAGCAGGAACTCCCGCTTTTTCTGCTCAATGGCTTCGAGGACAGAGCGAATGGCGCGAAGCTGATAGTCGCGTCCGGCAATGGCGGTATTGATTAGCTCCCCGGTGAGAGGCTTGTGGTTCCGGCGGATGTATTGGAAGCGCTCAAGGTCGTCACGGGTTGGAAAGCCCAGTACCTTGCGGGGAGGATAGTTGTCGATATCCCAGAAAAAGGTTTCAAGACCGTTGGTATAGAAGCAGGACGGAGGCTCGATGCCCAACTGTTTTTGGATATTGCCGCAATACTGCTTGGCCTGTTCACGACCAATGCTCGCATCGCGACTTGTTTTTTTTGCCTCAACCACGGCTATCGGCCTGCCATCCCTTCCAAGCAACACATAGTCGCTGAACTGATGGCCTTCGTAGGGGGTTCGGGGCTCCTGCACTCCTTCGGGCAAACCGACAAGAATGTCGAACTCCTCTACCACCTGGGCCGGATCGTTCACATTCCAGCCTGCCTGCAGCAACAGCTTGTCAATCAATTCGACGCGGGTTTGCTGCTCGTTTTTCATGGCACGTTGACAAGTTGCATCATATTAACGGATCGGGAGACGTTCAATATACACCATGTTTCCCGAAGTAGACAGAAGCAATTAACAGGGATGCAGGCGCTCTTGCTCTGTTCTTGTTTTTCGGGGGCGAGATACCTTTTGTCGAACAACGTCCTTGCGTTGCCCTTTCAGCAGTTGCATGGGGCTGACCGAAACCTTGGGAGCCAGGGCGTTCAGCCAATCAGTCCGACCAAGAACTCTCGAAACCTTGATAATTGTTTTGAGCGATGAACCCTTGCCCCCTTCAAGATTTTTCAGTGCGCCAACACTGATGGATGCCAAAGCCGCAAGTTCAGTCTGCTCCAGATCAGCCCGGATACGCAAGGCCCGGAACTGATCGCCAATGACAAGCTCCCATTCATCTGATGATAGCTCTTCTTTTTTTAAAGCCATAAATATTGCCTTTAATTCATTATTAAAATAATGTAGTCAATATTATGTCTTTCAGGAAGTGCAGCTTCTCATCTTTTTTTTCAAACATCAGGTGTATTCTGCCGACAATACCCTTATTCTGTTCACCGCATTCGTGAAAAGAGACTCAATCAGCACTGGAATAGAGTCTGTTGAAGGGCTTCGCCGACACGATGCAGCTCCCCTTGCAGAAGTCTTTCTTACAATAAGTTTTGGAGTTATGACAACAAAACTTACTAAAACAAAAACGTACTCAATCCAATACAACAATACATAAAGGCGACAATCAATCATAACCACAGTACAGAAAGAACGAAAGAAAGAATTACGGCATAAATTAAATTCATTCAAAATAATCACTTATTCGGAATTACAGAGCTGTTGATTGTCTTGATCTGTTTGCGATCAAAGTGAAACGAGCGAAGAAATGGGGCTAACACCACTTTCGATGAGCGCAGAGAGATCGTTCGAGAGGCTGACAAGACAAAATAATTGATTTTGAAACAACGCTCATCCGTTTCAGGCAGCCCTCTGGCCACCAAACGATGGTTGGTCACAGGAGCACCTCCACCTTGTAGAAGCTTTTCTTACAATCTGTATTGGATTATATCAAGAAATACTTATTAACAACATAAAATATCGAAATTATTATATAAAGAAATAACAACAACAATATTACATAAAGAAAACGAAGCATTGACGGGAGATCAAGATGCCGAGCTGAAGCTCGGCGCTCCCGGGAAGAAGAGGAATTCCCCCCTTCAGCTTCCGCGATATCCCTTTTTATAGCATCTCACTTGCATCACAAAAAAGCATAGGAACGGAAAAGAAACTCCACTCCCTGGATGAGAGATGATTATTAACTCTTTTTATTTAATTGGTTTATTCCATTTTAACACAATCCGTATAAAAGTAATTATGCAATAAAATCAATTTTACAATACGTATTGAGTGATTTACATTATAATATATCTGCATCATGACAGAGTGCGGTTTTGTATGATCAGTATATTGCATTATTGGGGTAATGATGTTATGTTCTCTATTTTACATTCCAGCCTTCATTCAGGAACACAATCCTTCATGACACCATGAAAATAATTGCCATGATATCGCAGAAGGGCGGCGCAGGAAAAACCACACTGGCAATCAACCTCGCTGTTGCGGCTGAGAGTTGTGGGCATTCTTGCGTCGTTATTGA
>CAINOO010000275.1 GCA_903851535.1 uncultured Chlorobiaceae bacterium
GCCTGCTTGGCAAAAAAGAGGTGTTCCGCAAGATGAAAGAGTATTTTGGATGACGCCTCTTTACCTGCTCGTCATCAATCCCGAAAAGCCGGTAGAGCTGTTTTCCGGCTTTTTTCTTCTCAGTTTGTCGCCTCAAATGCAAGGAGATGCGTTTCTTTTACAAAAAATATCGGAGTGTTTGATTAATAAAGGCACAACGCAATGCAAAATAACGGGTAATCTTTTGTACTGTTTTCCCTGGGGATTGGACATGCTCCTCTTTCGTTTCATTCAACCGTAAAAGGAGTACTTGTGATCCGTTCTCAAAGGTCAATGTGTAGCCATACCAGTAGCGAAACTTCCTGTTCGTCATTCCTTTTCACCAGGGTATCCCTTGCGGTTGTTTTGCTTGCGGCCTTGCCGTTATGCCTGCCTCGTCCGCTTTTTGCCGGGCAGCAGGAGTATGGCCTGAACCCCAGGGAACTCTCCAAATCCATCACCGCAGAAGCGATCGCACAGGGTGGCGGACAATCGCGTTCAGCAACCCCCGGTTATCTTGCCAGAATGGTTGCAAGCATGTCAGGCAGCATGAGTTCCACCACCAACAGGTATCCAGACACTCAAACCAGGCAAGCCCTGCCCGGCGTTACAACGCTGCTTCCTTCCGTTCCCTTTGCACTGGCCGACGGCACGGTAAGCGGTACGCTCAGCCCCGAGCGAGCCTCCATGCACTACCATGGCAAAGAGAGCATTGCCTCCCTGGGCCTCGGCGTTGGCTACTTCAAGCCCGAAATCGGCAGTTCAATGGCTGGTGGCCAGCTTCAGCTTGCAACCATGCTGGGGAAGCAGTTCGCCATCGGTTCCACCCTCGCCCTTTTTTCGGATCGTCGCGATCTGGTCGTCAACACGGTCTGGCAGCTCCCCGACTCCGGGTTCCGCTTCAAAGCTTCCGGCGGCTACCTCCGGGGCAACCAGAATTTCAATTTCCCGTCAGGAGAGGCCAACATTGATCTTGGTCAGTTCAGTTGCTCTCTTGCTACCCAATACATCCTTAACGGAAGTGGAGAGAGCGGCACACTGCAATCCATAGGCCTTTCGGCATGGGGCGCACAGGCCTGTCAAATCTCAAACGCTGACGGCCCCCGCTCTTTCCTGCGCCAAACCGCCACAGACTACCTCGTCATGAGTGACCCGCTCAAGCTCTCGGAGGGGAGGCTGCTTGGCGCTGCCGCCGATGCGCAGGTTGCTTTGCACTCCAGCCTTGTTCTCAAAGGATCACTGGGATACGAACAGATCCGTTATCCCTTCTCTGATGGCACCAGAGAACTCAGCAAAAGCTTGTATTACAGCATTGACCTCTTTTCTGAGCCCATTTCGTCACTCTATTTTGGAGCGGGATATCGATCCGGAGCAGGGGAGAACCGCATCAGCATCACGGCTGAAACCGGCAACTGGCAGCTCAGCGCGTTTCACAACAAGGGACAGAGCGGTGTTGCCGACAATAACGGCATGATGCTCACCTGCCGCCTTCTGTTGCCCGGAGGAAAGCAGAAAAGCTCGCTTGCCCAACGCATGAAGCCAACCCGCAGCAGCGACACGGCAAACCTGCTTGCCGATGCCCTTCTTCGTCCGGCGCAACTCCCGCACTCCTTCCTTGCCAAAGTTGACCCCACTGCGGTCACTCAGGCAGCAACCATCAGCAAAACAGGACTGCCAGGCGGAGCCACCGTCAACACCGATGGCGATGTGTTCATCACGGTCGGCACCGGTTCGCCCCTCATCACCGGCGTTACACGCAACGGCTCGCCTTACAGTTATGCTGCACTTGTCACCACTACTCTGGCGCAGGTGGTTATTCATACAAAACAGTTTCCTGAACCAACGGTTGCCACTGATACCTGGATAATCAGCGTCAAGGATGGCAGCAGCTTGGATTATATCGTTACGGTCATAATCAAAAAATAAAGAGCGGTACCGCTACCACTATGCACATTTCAGCAAAAAAACAGTTGAGCGTAACGGTTAGAGCGCTCTTTTTCATCGGTATGTTTTTCTCCCTCTTTGCTCTTGCGCATGCGCTGACGATCGAAAGGATCACCATTGTGAGAGTAAATAGCGCAGAACAGTCCACCCTGACACCCGGCAGTGCCTCCATCACCGCTGATGGTACGAGCACGCAGGAGTTGACGGTAACCGTAAAAGACACCAATGGCAACAACATGACTAAAGGCGGAGCAGATGTTGCCATAACGAAATCGAGCGGCACAGGGTCGATTGGTTCAGTCACCGATAACGGCAACGGCACCTATAGCGCTACAGTCAACTCTCCCGGAACGGCAGGCAGCGGACTTTTTGTTGCCACCATTGCCGGTGCACCAGTCAAGGGCGGTACCGATGCACAGAGCCAGGCAACGGTGACCTACAGCGCTGGAGCCGCATCGCAGATAGCGGTAAACGCTGGTGATAGTCAAACGGCCACTGTTGGTTCAGTTGTTGGCACAGCGCCGAGTGTGATGGTCAAGGATGCAAACAACAACCCTGTCAGCGACGTTGGAGTCACCTTTGCCAACGGGACCGGCGGCTTAGTGAGCGGGAAAATGACCGCGACCACCGGATTGGATGGCATAGCGACTTTTGCAGGAGCATGGAGGCTGGGCAATACCGCCGGATCAAACACCCTCACCGCAACAAGCACAGGGCTGGGCGGTTCACCGCTGACCTTCATGGCAACGGGCATCGTCGGAGCCGCCAGCCAGATCGTCATTGAAACAGCGGCAGATGGTTTCGGATCAGCAATCACCGCTCAATCGGTAGCATCAGGCACAACCTTTACGGTATACGCCATCAGTCGTGATGCTTTGAACAACTTTGTCGCCAACGTTGCTGCAACCTGGTCTCTTGCCAGCAAGAGCGGCGGAGTTGTTGATGGTGACCTTGTGGCAGCGGGTGATGGCAAGAGTGCTGTTTTTAGTGCTCACCTGACAGGCTCGGCCACCTTGCAAGCCGTGTCAGGCTCCTTGACCGATGATGCCGGTGTAGTCACCGTTACGAATGGCTCAGCCAGCCAGCTTCTCTTCACGACACAGCCCTCCTCAAATACGGTGAGCGGTGTCGCCTTTGCGCAGCAGCCGGTGGTGACCATACAGGATGCAGCAGGCCATACCGTAACCTCGGCCACCGACTTGATAACCCTTTCGCTGACCATTGGCAGTGGCACTCTTGGCGGTACGTTTTCAATGAATGCTGTTAATGGAGTCGCTGACTTCAGCGGGAAGGGAGTGAACATCAA
>CAINOO010000276.1 GCA_903851535.1 uncultured Chlorobiaceae bacterium
AAAAGGGGCGAGCTCCAGATAGGCAATCCGGCCCGCGAGAGTCTCTCCGGATTGTTTGAGCAGGTCAAGGGAGGCTGAGCCAAGAAGCAGGTATTGACCGTTTTTACGGCCTGCACGGCGGGCGCTGTCGATAAGAGCCCGGAGGAGGGGAAAAAGAGCAGGAAGACGATGCACCTCGTCGAGAATCACAATCCGATCCTGATGGTCAGAGAGATAGAGTTCTGGATTTGCCAGTTTGGCTCGATCCTCTTCCGATTCAAGATCAAGATAGAGCGCATTCGGCCAGGTGTGACCAATTTCAAGCGCAAGGGTTGTTTTTCCAACCTGACGAGGTCCAAGCAGCGCCACAGCCGGAAAATGAGCAAGGGCGGCAAGAAGCTTATCGTGAAGAGTTCTGGCAATCATCCTGTCAATTATGGATATTCATTCCATGATTTGCATGATTAAATGAAAAACATACTGTTTTTTCCAGAAAATGCACGATTCAGCAAAAAAAAAATTCCAATCCTCCCCATGTCAGTTTTTCCCTGTTGAGTGAACTCTTTTTTTTCAGAGTTCCAGATATCAGAGGATCAGAATTTCAGGAAGAAAAATGACTGGAACGAATCACTCGAAAACCCATGCAGTAGTCCCAGTTCCACGGATTGACGCTGTTCCGGGAGGAGCAGCGCAGAGCATCAGCTTCGTCGTACCAATAGCCACCTCGTATCGATGGACAATCTTCATCTTTATCGTACCAGTTCTCCATCCACTCATCAACATTTCCCGCCATGTCGTAGAGTCCTTCAGGTGTTGCTCCCTCGGGATAACGTCCTACAGGTGTTGTTGTACCTATATTTTGATTATAGTTAACCAGTGCTGGGCTTGGCTCGCCTCTCTCTTCCGGCCAGGGATAGGAGCGGACTCTCTCTCCCGTAGTCCCCTGTTTGCCTCCCGCAGCCCACTCCCACTCGACTTCACTCGGAAGTCGATACAGTCCCTTCTCTCCCTCAAGCAGCGAAAGCCAGAGAGCGTAGGCACGGGCGGCATACCAGGTGACACCAACCACCGGCTGATCGTCTCCATTGTATTTACGATCTTCATCGTAGCTTGAACGAAAGTGACCGGCAAGGTTGTTGCCCCCCTCTTTGATATAGTCAGCAAATCCTTTTCCCCACCGGTTATCACTGGCGATGGCGTTCAGTTCCGAAGTGAATGCTGCAAACAACTCCGACGACTCTTTTGACGCCAGCCAAGCAATGAAGGAGCGGTAGAGTTTGTTGGTCACCGTATACCTTGCAAAAAAGAGATCCCCGACAATTTCCTCCTTTTCCGTCAGCGAGTAGAGGTAGCTTCCGCCCGGTATCAGGATGTATTGCGCATTCTGCTCATGGGGATTCTGCCATACTTGTAAAAAAGTGGGACTGGCTGACGCAAGAAGGGTGTCGCCGGTAATGACGGCTGCAAGCTGCAGCATAGCAGCATCCGGGGCAACCCCTGAAACGGGAGTGGCAAAGGCTCGGACAGCATCACGTGCATCATCACTGCCGATGCTTTGGAGGCATTGCAGGATGTAGCGCTGGCGGTTCCGCGTCGTTTCAGGATCAAGCAACTTCAGGCGCAGTGCATCAATTTTTTTCTGTGGAGCTTCACGAATAATAATATCGAGCAGGGTTTGCTGTTTCTGATCCATACTTTCGCTCACCGGAGAG
>CAINOO010000277.1 GCA_903851535.1 uncultured Chlorobiaceae bacterium
CAAGGGAGAGTCAGTTTGATAGAATCCGTTGCCGATAAAAAGGAAGACCAGCATAAAAACGCCGCCAAAATAAAGGAACGTACCAGCCATCTTCGAGTCTGATATCGTCAGCACCGGGAAACGGAAGGCAACATCGCGGTTGAGGAACTTTTTCCCAAGCCAGCGGATGGTTCTTGTCTGGATATCAGCACCTTCAAGACGTGAACCGCGATCTTCAAACCATACGGCAAAACTGATAAACCACACAAGGTGACCAATCATCAGAATTGTGGAAAGATGCGAACTCGAAAAAATATTCACCGTCTCTGTCCAGAAATAGTAGAAGATTCCGGACGTATAGTGATGATGAAGGCCTGCAACAGAATCCCATGCCTTTGCATCAGCAGCAGGAACACCATACATCATCGAAGCAATCCAGGCACCATCGATATACCAGGCAACAGCAGAAAGTCCCTTGATTCCCCAAAGCATGGCAAACCAGAGCTGATCCTGAATCGAAACACCGCAGGTACCTCCATAAACAGGACCAAGGCAAGGGAAGGAGTAAGAGTTTTTCTTGAGGCCAAGATCATCCCAAAGCGGTGACGTATGAGAAAAGAATGCAATACGCACCAGGGCGATCAACGAGAACAGTGATCCGGCAACAATAACGTGGACCATGACCCAGTCATTGATACTTGGGTCACGGAACATCCACTGGAAAATCGGAAGAGGCTTCAGCCAGTAGAACGACATCAGAATGTTCGTGCCAAAAAGATTCAGCTCGCAGATGGTATTCCACACAATAACGGCATAAACTGAAAGCATGGTTGCAAAGCAGAGCGCCATGACTGTACCCAGAATTTTGACCTGGACTTCCTGATCACGTCCTTTGGTAATAAAGACTGACTTGATCTGGCTGTAAAGTCCGTTAAGCTGAATTTTGAGGAGGTACTGGCCACCATGGTAGACTCCGGCAAAAACATAAAGAACGCCGCAGATGATGTGATTGAAGGTAATCAGGTTGATGACAGTCCTCGCCATACCAAATGTGGCACCGTTCTTCGGCATAATGGCAAAAGCCTCAAAGTCTGCAAACTCTTTTGTCCCGGAGATAATCCTGCCACCCTCCTGGACAAAATTATAGCTGACGCGGTTAAACGGCTCACCATAAAGATAAAAAACCAGATTGTCGAGCTCCTTGTAATAGGCGGCAAACGACGGCTGCTGGAATGCAACAAAAGCAATACAGCCAAGTGCGATGTTAATGTAGCCGATTGCAGTCAGGTGTACCGAAAATGCTGCTTTCATATCATCGTTCAGATGTGTCGCTGCATTCGGAGGGTTGTTCCACCAGTAAATACCCATCGCAAAGAAAATAACAGCAAAAACAAACGACATGAACGTCTCTGCGTTGATCTTCTGGAAATCGGGATAGGGCTCAAAACCGAGCACAAACCACATCAAAAGACCCCAGCCAAGAAAAAGCAGCGACATATAAACGGCGTGAGGTCCAAGTGCTTCACGGTAGCTCTTGGCACTTGCTCCACCAAAAACAAAATCACCAAACTTTCCGAGGAACCTGAAGTCACGGAAATTACCGGTACGTCCAGTAAACGGATTGGTGAGATTGTGCGTCCAGTGACGCCATCCGCCAAACATAAGAACAGAACCTGAAACAAAATGAAACAGTGCCCATTCGAGAAGTTTTGTCGCCGCAACCTCAAGATCTCCTGTTTTCGTACTGTAGGTATCAATACCAAGAGAGACCATTCTTGGCTTGATGGTCAGATAAAACCAGTTGTCATGAAAGCCTGGCGCTCCCCACGGAAAGACCTGAATACCGGAGATATAGTAGATCGCCATAAGAAAACCGAGCACACCAAGCAGGGCAAGGTGAGCACCGACAACCTGCTCATCATCAATCTTGTCGGTATCAAAAATCTGGAACCACTTCGTTGAGCGGGTCTCTGTTCGCTGGAAAAGAAACCGTCTCATTTTGGAAGCATCCTGCTCCTTGATAACAGACGGAGCACCCGTGGCACCGTTTCCCTTGGGGGAAGGAGCATTCCCCTTGGGTGGTGGGACAGTGCCCTTTGGCTTTACTCCTGCCGGATTCACTTGTTCAGCCATCGTATTCTCTCCTTTTTTTTGGACATAATTCAGGTTGAAGAAACCAAA
>CAINOO010000278.1 GCA_903851535.1 uncultured Chlorobiaceae bacterium
GAAAAGCGACTCCCCCACTCCATTGCAAACAAACTATCTGAACCCTTAGAGCGAACAAAGGCCTGTACATGTTGAAAATTTTTGAAAAGATCTTCGGCTCCAAACACGAAAAGGACGTCAAAAAAATCCAGCCCATAATCAGCAACATCAACGAGCTGCAGGTTGCCATGGCGTCGCTCAGTGACGATCAACTCCGGGAGAGGGGATTGACGCTGAAACAGAGAGTCCGGAAAGCTCTTGAGCCTCTTGAGCTGGAAAAAAAATCGCTCTCCCTGAAACTCGACAACCCGGATATCAACCTTGAAGAGGCTGGAACCAAGGGGGCGAATGCAGCTCTACTTAAACTGGCAATAGATACGTTCTCCCTGCAACTCATCAACCCGGATATCAACCCTGAAGAAGCTGAAACCATCAAAACCCAGCTTGACCCCCTGGTTGAAAAGTACGATCAAGCAATCGCAACCATGCTTGAAGAGCAGGCTGAAACCATTAACGCCCGGCTTGACGCCCTGGCTGAAGAGTACGAACAGGTAACCGCCGCCATACTTGAGGAACTTCTTGCGGAAACCTTTGCTCTTGTCAAGGAGACGTGTGTGCGCCTTAAAGGACACAAGTATCTGGTCATGGGAAGAGAGATGGTCTGGGATATGGTGCCTTATAATGTCCAGCTTATCGGCGGAATTGTGCTTCATTCGGGCAAGATCTCCGAAATGGCGACCGGTGAGGGAAAAACTCTCGTTTCCACGCTCCCGGTCTTTCTCAATGCACTTACTGGCAGAGGCGTGCACGTCGTGACGGTCAATGACTACCTTGCCCAGAGAGACAAGGAGTGGATGAACCCTGTTTTTGCCTTTCACAACCTCTCTGTGGGCGTTATCCTCAACACCATGAGGCCCGAGGAGCGAAGGGAACAGTACGCCTGCGAAATCACTTACGGCACCAATAACGAATTCGGCTTCGACTATCTGCGCGACAATATGGCTGGCACCCCTGAAGAGATGGTGCAGCGAAACTTCTACTATGCCATCGTTGATGAGGTAGACAGCGTGCTGATTGATGAGGCTAGAACGCCGCTTATCATTTCAGGACCTGTGCCCAATGCCGACAACAGTAATTTTCAAAAGATCAAACCCTGGATTGAGCAATTGGTAAGGGCACAACAGCAGCTCGTGGCCATCTACCTTGGTAATGCTGAAAAACTCATTAAAACCAAACCTGGCGATGTTGATGCCGGTCTTGCACTGCTTCGCGTCAAACGCGGACAGCCAAAAAATACCCGCTACATCAAGATGCTCTCCCAGTCAGGAGTAGCAAAACTGGTACAAGTGACCGAAAACGAATATCTGAAAGACAATTCAAGCCGGATGCAGGAGGTTGATGATGAACTCTATTACGCTGTTGACGAAAAAGGCGGAACGATTGACTTGACCGACAAGGGGCGTGAATTTCTCAGCAAGCTCAGCCATCAGGACAGCGATATCTTCATGCTCCCTGATGTTGGCTCTGAAGTCGCCATCATTGAAAGTGATGCATCGGTCGCCGTTGCCGATAAAATTAAGAAAAAAGACGAGGTCTACCGGCTTTATGCCGATCGTTCAGAGCGGCTGCATAATATCAGCCAGTTGCTGAAAGCCTACTCGCTCTTCGAACGTGATGATGAATATGTGGTACAGAACGGACAGGTGATGATTGTCGATGAGTTTACCGGACGAATTCTTCCAGGTCGCCGGTACAGCGACGGACTGCACCAAGCCATCGAGGCAAAGGAGAATGTCAAGATTGAGGGTGAAACACAGACCATGGCGACCATCACCATCCAGAACTTTTTCCGCCTCTATAAAAAGCTCGCAGGCATGACCGGTACGGCAGAAACCGAAGCCTCGGAGTTCTATGAAATCTACAAGCTTGATGTTGTCGTCATTCCGACCAATGCAAGTATTATCCGCAAGGATATGGACGATCTTGTCTATAAAACCCGTCGGGAAAAATATAATGCCGTTGTACTGAAGGTAGAGGAACTGCAGAAAAAGGGGCAACCGGTACTTGTCGGTACCACGAGTGTCGAGGTGTCGGAGACCCTCTCAAGAATGCTTCGCGCCAGAAAAATTATACACAACGTGCTCAACGCCCGGCAAAACGATCGTGAGGCGGAAATAGTTGCGGAAGCGGGTCAAAAAAACGCCGTCACTATTGCCACCAATATGGCTGGACGTGGCACCGATATCAAACTTGGTGCTGGTGTCCGTGAACTGGGCGGGCTCTTTATTCTTGGTTCAGAGCGCCATGAGTCACGCCGCATCGACCGCCAGCTCCGTGGACGTGCCGGGCGGCAGGGCGACCCGGGAGAGTCGGTATTTTTTGTCTCTCTTGAGGATGAGCTGATGCGCCTCTTTGGCTCCGAACGGGTCATCTCGGTTATGGATCGCCTTGGTCATGAGGAGGGCGATGTGATTGAACACTCCATGATCACCAAATCAATTGAGCGTGCGCAGAAAAAAGTTGAGGAGCAGAACTTTGCCATCCGTAAACGCCTCCTTGAATATGACGATGTACTGAGCCAGCAGCGCGAGGTGATCTATTCACGCCGCCGAAATGGCCTGCTCAAAGAGCGCCTGACCAGTGATATCCTTGACCTTCTGAAAGATTACAGTGAACTGGTCATCAAAAAGCATTATCGCCAGTTTGATGTTGAAGCCATTGAGGAGCAGCTCATGCGCGAACTCTCCATTGAATTCAAGCCTGAACGGGAAATCTTTGAACGCGAAGGAGTAGACGTCACGGCCGAAAAGCTCTATCAGACCGCCCTCGCCTTCTACCGCCGAAAAGAGGCGGCTGTACCGCAAGAGATCATGCAGCAAATTGAAAAATATGCCGTTTTAAGCGTCATTGACGTTCGCTGGAGAGAGCATCTCCGCGAAATCGACTCTCTGCGTGAAGGAATCAATCTGCGCGCCTACGGGCAGAAAGATCCCCTGCTCGAATACAAGCAGGAGGCATTCCGTCTCTTCATTGA